>JAFXNX010000060.1 GCA_017529175.1 Clostridia bacterium | reverse complement strand
TAAACGGCGGGAAATAGTAGTCGTCCGCTTCCTGAAGAAAATCGAACAGCGACGTCGGAAAAAGCATCGCCTCCGGACTGTTGTCGACGAGGAGAACGACGCTCCCTTCGAGAACGGAAGCGGCGGCAACGTCGGGGCGCTCCGTCAGACGGAACTTCGGAAAAGGATCGTACCACCTCTTTTTGATAAGGCACTCGGCGACGCTCTCGTGCCCGAGCGCAACTGAATCGGTATCAAGAGATGAAAGACCTTGCCTCAGCTTTTCGAGCAGCTTTTTATCCACTCTGCTCTTCATATAGCACAGAGCAACGTCGCACCTCGTCGACTCACCCGCCCTCGCGTATTCGACTCTCATTTCCTCGCTCCTGATCCTTCGTCTGACCATAGCGGTGTTGAAGATGAGCGTTTCGACAAATCCGTCGCGGCTCCCTCGGAGGACGCGGTCGTTCTCCGGCTCCGTCGCATCCCTTGCGGGATAGCTTCTCGAATCTATGATAAGAGCGGCGGCGCCGAACGACGAGGACATCATAACGCTTTTGCCCGAGAGTACCGCCGTCGCAAGTTCGCGCTCGTCGGAACACGCCGACGCCTCGACCGCGGGCAGTTTTGCGGCAAGGGCGGAGGCGGCGCCGATATCAGCGCATGAGGTAAGATAAGTCATGATCTTCTGCATCATCTCGCCCGCGACAAATCCTTCAATATAAAAGAAAGTTTCCCTGCAATTACCGAAGGCGCACTTGCGCTTCAGAAGATCGAAACTCTCGCCGCTTTTAAGTATTCCGTCGAGGAGCGCGACGTCGTCGTCATATCTACCGCTTAACATTGTTTCCTCCGATCGTTTTTTCCTATTGTTCCGCATTTCTTCCTTTAATATACAAATCTGGCATTTCCGAAAGAAATGCCAGATTTGTATACAATGCTGTATTCAATTATCGTAAAGTATCGACGAAAGACGGCAGAAATCCGCGGCGGAAAGACGCTCTCCGCGTATATCGGGCTTCATTCCCATCGTCTCGAGCGCCGACGCGGTACGCTCCTTCGGAAACTTTCCGGAAAGCGCGTTCGTAAGTGTCTTTCTCCTTTGCGCGAACGAGAGCGATATCAGCTCTTTTACGCTTTCTATGAAGCGGAAGCAGTCGTCCTTATCAACCGGGGCATCGTGGTACAAGTCATAAATACCGTTTTCATAAAGGGTTATCTGCACGACGCTGCTCGACACCTTCGGCGCAGGATAGAAGTTTCCGGGGGATACCGAAAACAACTTTTTCGCTTCTCCGTGAAGCGCGATGGACGCCGTAAGCGCGCCGTATTCCGCGCCTCCCGCCGCGTCGCACATCCTGTTTGCGACTTCCGTCTGTACCATTACCGTGATCGACTCGATCGCGGGAGATTTGTACGGCGGAAAGCTCTCAAGAAGCTTCATCAGCACCGGAGTCGTTACGTAATACGGAAGGTTGGCGCACACTCTGACTCTCATCCCGGAAAACTCTTCCGCGATAAGTTCGGGAAGGTCTGTTTTCAGAAAATCGGAGTTTACGACCTTTACGTTTTCACATTCCGCGAGCGTCTTATCAAGAAGCGGTATGAGCGACGAGTCTATCTCCACGGCGACGACCTTATCGAAGAGGTCCGAAAGACATACGGTCATAGCTCCGACGCCGGGGCCTATCTCGAGCGCCGCGGCGCCTGAGACGTCTTGCGCGCGCTCATATCCCACGTCGCGTCCTGACGCCGCCGCGGCGGCGATCCTGTACGGAACGTCGGGATTTATCAGAAAGTTCTGACCGTATCCCTTCTTCGGCGAAAGAGAAAACTCATCAAGCAGCTCCCTTACTGCGCGGGGATTTGTAAGATCATATCCCATCAGATGACCGTAAGCTTATACGACGTCTCAAACGATTCTCCGGGAGAAAGCGTCCTTGCGTATTTCTTCTTCGTCAGCTCGGACGTTTCGTTCCTGTTACCGGGAAGTCCGCACCAGGGTTCGAAGCAGAGGAACGGGGACTCTTTTTTGATAGGAGTCCAGATGCCGATCGCGTCGAAACGGTCGAATTCAAATCTGATACCGTGTCCTGTCGTGCGGTTGATAAGCTTAAGCTTGCGAACGGGAAGGTCCTCGATAATAAGAGCGTCCCAGTCGTAGTCGGAATATCTGAGCGGAAGCTCATTATCATTGACAAGATGAAGCTTCGGTATATCGTCCTTCATCATACCGGTGCCCCATTCGGTTATCGACATCACGGCGTCGCCGTAGTCTTCGAAAATGATACTGTAATCCTCAAATTTCTCTCCGTCGTGCATCGGGCAGTTGAATCCGGGGTGTCCTCCGACGCAGAACGTCATATCCTTCGATCCCGTGTTCGTCACGTGATATGTCGTCTCAAAACCGTCGTCGAACAGCTCCTGCGTAACGCGAAGGCAGAAGGGGAAAGGATAGTGCTCAAGTATTTCGGGATTCTCGTGAAGTTCAAATACCGCCTTCGACGGTGTGACTTCCACAGGCGTGAACTCGTAGTTTCTTGCAAGCCCGTGCTGCGGCATCTGATACTCGACGCCGTCGACGACGATCTTGCCGTCAAGAGCTTTGCAGACTATGGGAAAGAGCACGGGGGCTCTTCCCGACCAGTGTTCGGGGATCCCGTACCAGCAATACTCCGTACCGTCTTTCTCAAACGAGATAAGCTCGGCGCCGAGAGTGGTACATAAGGCGGATGAGTCGTCTTTGGATAGAGTGATGTTCATATTTTCTCCTATTTATAAAATTATATAAAATTGTGATCAGAATTTGATTTTCCCGGAAATATACGTTTCAAGTTCGTCGATCGGTATTCTTACCTGCTCCATGGAATCGCGCTCACGTACCGTGACGCATCCGTCCTCTTCCGAATCGAAATCGTACGTTACGCAGAAAGGCGTACCTATCTCGTCCTCGCGGCGGTAACGCTTGCCGATGGAACCTGTCTCGTCGAAGTCCGTCATAAAGCTGCCTTTGATCTTATTGTAGACCTTTTCAAGAGCCGCGTCGGAGAGTTTCTTAGAGAGCGGAAGGACGGCGCATTTGAAGGGAGCCACCGCGGGAGACAGATGAAGCACTACTCTCGTGTCGTTCTTCTCCGCGTCGATCACTTCTTCGTCATACGCTTCGCAAAGGAGCGCAAGGACCGTTCTGTCAAGTCCGTAAGTCGATTCGACTATGAACGGGATGAATTTCTCGTTCGTGTCGGGATCGAGATATTCCATCTTCTGTCCGCTGTATTCTTCGTGACGGGTCAGGTCGAAGTTCGTTCTGTTGTGAGTACCGTTTATCTCGCCCCATCCGAATGGGAACAGAAACTCTATATCGCACGCCGCTTTCGCGTAGTGAGCGAGCTTCTCGTGATCGTGGAATCTGAGGTGATCCTCGGGTATGCCGAGATCCATAAAGTATTTTTTACCGTATTCTTTGAAATAGTCGTAAAGGCCGGTGTCGTCTCCTTCGCGGCATAAGGTCTGGAACTCCATCTGTTCGAACTCTATCGTTCTGAACGTGAAGTTACCGGGAGTGATCTCGTTTCTGAACGCCTTACCTATCTGTCCTATGCTGAACGGGAGCTTTGCTCTCATCGTTCTCTGAACGTTGAGGAAGTTGACGTATTCACCCTGCGCGTTCTCGGGACGAAGATATATGACGCTCTTCGCGTTGTTCGTGACACCGCGGAACGTCTGGAACATCAGGTTGAACTCCCTGATATCGGTGAAATTGTGCTTTCCGCAATGAGGACAGGGGATCGAGTGAGCTTTTATATACTCGAACATCTCTTCCTTCGTCATGCCGTCCGCGTGAGCTTCGGGATCAAAATCGTCGATAAGATTGTCTGCTCTGAAACGCATTTTGCACTCTTTGCAGTCGAGAAGCGGATCGGAGAACGATGCGACGTGACCGCTCGCTTCCCATACTCTCGGGTGCATCAGAATGTCGGCGTCGACTTCATAACTGTTCTTTATCTCCTGGATAAATCTCTTTCTCCAGGTGTCCTTTACGTTGTTTTTGAGACGGGCGCCGAGAGGGCCGTAGTCCCACGTGTTTGCAAGTCCTCCGTAGATGTCGCTTCCCGCGAAAATGAATCCGCGGTTTTTGCAGAGCGCGACGATCTTATCCATCGTTTTTTCTGTGTTGTTCATATATATACCTCGTATAAATGATTATCAAAATTATCTGTATAATGACAACGCTTCGACCGTCCTCGAAATGTCAACGTCGAAGACGGGCTCGCCGTCGCTGCCGGAAGGTTTGAAAAGACCCGCGATATTTACCCTGCTCACCGCCTTGTCATTGTAAGCGCCGATAAGCTCGATATTCTCCGCGATGAACGCGGAATCTATATTAGTCTCTCTCATCGTCGCCGCGATATTGTCCCAGTAGGAAGCAAGCGACTCGCTCGGGAACTTCGCAAGGTTTGCGCAAATGCCCTTCATATATTCCGCGCATATCGTCATCTCGTCCTCGATACCGTTCGAGTAGTCCTTGAACAGCAGAAGACCCATTGAGGAGGGGCCGATGTAATCGTCGCACGCTTCGAGAAAACTCGTATAGGACGATTTCGGATCCTTTACCTTTGCAGCCGTTGCGAACTGCGGGCTCACGTATTCTTTTCCGTCGGTATATATGTCGCAGGGTACGGTACACCATACCGCGCCGAGGACTGATACGAACGAGGTCATGTTCGTACAGTTGATGACCGCGTAACGGTCGATCGCAAGACCTGTCATCGCCTCGATCTTTGCCTTCATATACTCTATACCGTAATCGGTGTATATATCATAAAGCTTGCTGTATCCGCCCTCCGTCGTAACGTTTGTTATGGGAGAGATCGGAACGACTATGTACTTTCCTGTTTCCTTACTGCATTTAAGAAGGCATATCTTTTCCGCGCCGGTACGTTTCAGCCCGCCCGAGAAAATACCTTTTTTCTCGTCGTTACTGCTGTACTTTGTGTCGTCCGAATAATAATCGTACGTATCGGGTCTGTAGTCTGTCATGACCGCGAGAACGGTGAACGACGAGCCGCCGAGCCCCGAAAACTCGTTCCCCGATTCCGATACGCTGCCGCCGGGCGTGTCTTCGTCCTGCGACTTCAGTATCTCGGACAGATCATTGTCGTTTTTACTGAACGATCCGGTCAGCACGTCTTCGACAGAGTTAAATATCACCGCGGCGGAAATGCCTACGATCACTGCCGATATCAAGAATGCGATACCGAAACTTTTAAGCGCTCTTAACATATATTAGTCCTTTCAACGGTTCAATCCCCGATTTTCGCAACGTCGGTGACTTTTACTGTAACTGTTGACGTATCCGTATGGAGAGTGAGTCTTTCGTTGGGGGAAGCGAAGATCTTTCCGCCCGCAAGAAATCCGTACTCCACCTGATATCCTTCCACTGTCATTGTACCTCTTATATCGACAAGACCGCCTTCCCCGCCGTCGGAACTCGAATAACCGAGGATGTACTTCCCTTCGTCGTCAACGGAATAGATCTTCGCAGGGGTTACGCTCACCTGATCCGTGAGCGTCCCGAACACCTTTCCGTCTTCCGAATAAAAGACTTCCCCTTGAGACAGTTCCGATCCGAGGGAGGATCTTTGGCCGGATATTTCAAATGACAGGGCGTACGACCCCTTCTTCGGAGTCCCTTCCGGCATAACGCCCTCGCGCCCTACAGATACGCGGACGATCATTCCCGCGATACATAAAACCATAAGCAGAATGACGAATACGTCAAGCGCCGATATTCTTTTCCTGACCGCACCGTCAGCGTTATTGTTCATAATGATTGCCTCCGTTTAATTTGTGCCGTGTCGATCACTTGCCGTCTTTTTCTCCGCCGGGCGTGATCGAATCGGAGATGCTTTCTCCGTCATTTTTGGCAACGAGGTTTATCATCTGCGCGTTATTATCCGTCTTCTTTTCGTTTCCGTGATCCGTAAGACCGGATAATATCCTCGTGCTCGTTTTTTTCATAACGATGTAGTTGAGCATAAAGACCGCAAGCGCCGCTATCAGCACGACGAGCGCTTTCACTACACGCAGATTTCCGAACATTCCTTCCGTGAAGGTTATAGCTACGAGTCCGAGCATACCGCACACCGCGTAAAGAAGTCTTACCGCTTCCTTCTGCGTAAACCCGAGGTCAACGAGCTTATGGTGCAGATGCTTTCTGTCGGGTGAGAACGGGCTTTCCTTGTGAACGAGGCGTCTGAGGAACGCCGCGGAAGTATCAACGAGCGGAAGCGCGAACAGCGCGAGCGGTACGATGAACGAAAGCACCGTATGCAGTTTGAACATTCCCTGTATGGAAATGACGGACAGCGTATATCCGAGGAAGAGCGCTCCCGTGTCTCCCATGAATATCCTTGCGGGATTCATATTGTACGGCAAAAATCCGAAGCACGCTCCGGCAAGGACCGCGGTGAGTATCGCGGACGCCGAATCCTTCTGGATCAGAGTTACGCCGAGGAGAGACAGCGACATTATGCCGGACACTCCGCAGGCGAGCCCGTCGAGCCCGTCGAGCAGATTTATGGCGTTTGTAAGTCCCACTATCCAGAGCATCGTGATCGGTATGCTGAAAACGCCGAACTCTATCAAAGTTCCGAATATGGTGATATATTCTATCTTTGCGCCGAACGCCACCGCGATCCCCGCGGCAGCGAGCTGAAAAGCGAATTTGATCCACGCGTTAAGGTTTTTCATGTCGTCGATGATTCCGAGAATGACGAGCAGAATACCGCCACTATGAATTGCCAAAAGCTCCGAATTGACAGTTCCGAATACAAGAGACGCAACGGCGAAAGCCACGAATATCGCAAGCCCTCCGATACGGGGAGTCGGCTTTATATGCATCCTTCTGTTATCGGTCGGAACGTCGACCGCTCCGATCAAAAACGCAAGGACTCTGACAGGAGGCGTCGTCGTATAAGCCATCAGCGCGGCGCAAAGCATCGCGGATAAACCGTATATAATGTTGGTAATGTCCATTTTTATCTCCGTCTTTCCGGCGCCTCAGCGCCGGTGTCGTTTTACTTCCGTAACACCCGATATTTACAAGATCATTCGACGATCTCGCCGCTCTCCACGGAAATGCACTCGACGTCGCAGACAAGATCGGGGAGCATCAGTCTGTACTGCTTTCCGGTACTTATCATTACGCCGTCCGAATAATATGCGTCGGGATCTTCATATCCTTGCGCCGTGCACGTGATATAAAGCGTTTTGTAACCGGAAACGTCGCTTACGACCGTATTACCGCTTTTGCTCATACCGGTATAACGCGCGGGACGCGAGTCGCAGGTGACCACAGTACCGATGCGCCTTCCGCTTTCCGCGTCATACACCGCGTCCCCCTCTTTTACGTTGGGAGAGAGCTCGTCCGGGATCATCGTGTCAATATCCGCCTGCAGCGTCTGCATGACGAACGTGAGTTCCACCCTGTTCTGCTCTTCTTCTGCCGCGAACAGTTTGATCCCTATCAGCGCTGCCGCCGCAAGTACAAGAAGTATCACGATGACGTCGACAATATTGAATCTGTGTTTTCTCGTCTCCATATAGATCCTCCTACCGAAGCCGTACCTCCGCCTCTGACGCGGCGTTGTCCGTCATCCGGTCGTCTTCCGATACGTCGTAAGAATGAACGTCCCGTCTTGCATAACGCACTGCGGCGGAAGTGATCCCGGCAGTCATCCAGAATGCAAGAAAGACTCTTGCGTCGTCGAATATATGATCCGCGGCTCCGTATATGAGAAGTCCCGTGACTCCGCAGAACGAAGCGGCGATACTCATTCTGTGAGAAATCGAAAACTCGCTCGTCGCCGTATCGGTACCGTTGCCGCTCATTCTTGACGCCATCGAACTGCCGAACGAATACGACTCCTTTGCGCGGTCTGTCAGGTCAATGGCGGTGAAAGACGACGTTATCAGGTACCATGCGAACAAAACGATGAGGAAAAATCCGATCATGCCGCATTCTATCCATATCTGCAAGTAGGTGTTGTAGGCGTGAGACGCGCCGGATGCTCCCTGAAAGTGCGCCGCGCTCGCGGCGTCGAAAACTTCTTTTCCGAATCCGATACCTCCCGCAAACGACCTCGATATTATATCAAAGGCGTCTTTCCACGCGCTCGATCTGACCGCGGAAAACGAATCAAGTCCGTTTCCGAGAAAAGTGGTTATACGCTGCGACAGCGCGGGGAACACAAACGACGCCGCTCCAAGCACCACCGCCGAACACACGGGGAGAAGTATAAACTTCGAAGAATAAATTATGAGCAGCAGTATCATTGCCGATACGACCGAGAAAAGTGCGAACGCCGAGCGGAATTCCGCAAGAGGAAACGCCATTATTATCATCGCCGCCGCCGAAGCGATACGGCGAGACGGCGCGCCGTGCGAGACGAATCGCGCAAGCGCCGCGGGAAGCGCCGCAACGAGCAGCATATTGAAAGTTGACGGATCGGCGGACGCTATCCTGTCGCCGAGGATCGAGCCTTCAAATATACCGGATACGGCTGTAAAATCGGCAAATCCGAGATAATAAGCGCCTTTTGACAAAGCCACGATCAACGCTGCCGCGGTCATACCGTAAACGAAGGAGGACGATGCTGCGTCAATAAACTTTTTGTTTCTCAAAAGATTCGCGCCGGCGAAATACATCAGTATCAAAAGCGCGAACGTGAGCGAGATCTTTCTTGATTCATCCGTCAGCGCAGAAACGGAACTGAAGATGAACAGAAGGAAGAAGCCGATCACCGATACGTCGATCGTTTCTATAGTGATATATCTTTTTCCTCTCACGACCTTGAGAAGGAACGATGCGAGGGTCACCGCGCACAGCGCGATAAGATATTCGGTTCTGATAAATGGTATCAGGAAAAGCGCGAGCGCAAATCCGAACTCGGGGGATGAAAATACAACGCGCACGACTATTACCGCGACGATCAGCATCACGATCTCAAGAGGAGACGAAAAATACGATGCGACGCCGGCGGCGACTCCGAGAAGAAAACCGTGGTTCGCTTTCCCGCGGACTTCATCCGTCTTGACAGTCTCCGGTCTTGTTCCGGTCAGTCTCAATATAAAAGCGCCGAACTTTGAAGATATGAGGGCGCCCGATAAAGACTCGTCGGAAGAGACTACGGGAACAGAGGACGCCGCTATGATTATTCCGATGACTATATTCGTAACGACTCTCTTTTCGGACAGCGCAAAATTATCTATTGAATAGAATATCGCGCTGTAAAGACCGAAGCTGAGAAGAAAAGTTCCGTATACTCTGAGTCTGACAGAAAGAAGCAGTTTCGATATAAAGCTGAAAAACTGCGAAGCGCGCGACTCGAATATCGCGGAAGAAACCGCTCCGAAAGCGGGCGAAATGATCCTGCGTCCTATCGACGAATTTCTTATCGCGTCTTTCTCACGGCTTTTATAAGAAGTGAACAGCGCGGCGAAAATACTCGTTTTCAGCGCGTGCATAAATAACGATCCCGTTTTCACATTTCTTTTTTTCACCGAGCCGCCTCCTTCCCTGAATTTTACAAAAATACATTTATTATATTATACTATATAATATATAAAAATTCAAGTACTTTTTTCAAAAAAGAAAAGAGCCGTGTTCAGCTCTTTTCTGTCTTTTATCAATTGTTTCCCGCCTGCATTGCGCGGAGCTGCGCGACGTACTGATTGTGCTCCGCCTCTGTCGACGAAAATACGGTCTCGCCGTTCGGGAAAGAGACGAAATAATAGTAACTCGTTCCCTCCGCGGGATAAAGCGCGTATTTCAGCGCGTTCATACCGGGGTTCGATATCGCTCCAGGAGGAAAGCCCGCGTTCGTATAAGTGTTATAAGGAGACGAATACTGCATCATTTCTCCGGTCACTTCCTTCGGTCTTTCGCCGGTATCGTGCGCTATCGCGTATACGACGGTCGCGTCGCTGGCGTAACACGGGAAAGTTGCCGCGTTGTTGCGTCTGTTGTGGAACACCGCGGAAACGTATCTGAAATCGGAAGAGAGTCCCGCCTCTTTTTCTATCATCGAAGCAAGGATCACCGCCTCGTCCGTCTTCAGTCCGAGTTCGTCCGCCCTCGCTTTATACTTTTCATTGTATATCTCAGCGAAGCGTTTGAGCATCTTTCTCACAACGGTATAAGCGTCGGACGCCTTATAAAATTCATACGTATCGGGGAAAAGATATCCTTCGAGTCTGTAAAATCTGTTGTGATCGTAGCCGTTTTCTTCAAGCTCCTTCACAAACCAGAATTCGCTGAAATCCCCTTCGTTTATCGCCTTGACGTAATCCTCTTTCGTACCGCCTATATTGTACGACAGCATGAGGTCGATTATCTCATCGACCGTATATCCTTCGGGGATCGTTATCCATTCGGTACCCATCACCGGCTTTTCTTTAAAGGCGTTATAGAGGTTTTTGTAGTTCATCATCGTGTTTACCGTATAGTCCCCGGCGACGAAATTCTCTTCAATATGCTTGATCGAGCCGTACAGTTTAAACGCCGCTTTGTAATTGATGACTCCGTTTTCGTAAAGGATATCGGCGATATCGTCTCTCGTCGCGTTTTCCGGTATCGTCACGTCGATAAGTTCGTCCGATTTCACGAACGCGAACACGTCGTTTCCGACGTTTATAATAAAGATCGAGAGCACGACGGATATCACGCTGACGAAAACAAGATAGATCACGGTCTTGAGCAAACTGCTCACCACGGTCCCGCCCGAAGAGTCGTCCTTGTTAACGCTCTTTTTGCTCTTCGCCCGCTTCTTTCCGTCGCCTGCAACTTTTACGCCGCTCATATCGGTGACTCTTGTCGGTTCGGGCGTCTGACGGTACTTTTTGCCGCCGAGCTTTATATCGTCGTCATTCGGAACGTAAAGACTTTTTGATACTTCGTTTGTCATATTCGAGGGCGCGGCGCTCCTCTACTGTTCCGAGGGCAGTTGATAAACCCTCGCGTGAGGCGTCTGTATCCTCTCGCCGGAGGCGGGTCTTGCCTCAGAGGCGCGAGGCGGCACGGCGCCGGACGGCGCCGGACGGGGTGCGTTTATCCGCTGACCGGAAGGAACGCTTCGCGCTGTCTGTCCCGAAGGCGGGACAGGGGCAGGACGCCCTGCGGCAGGAGCGG
>JAFXNX010000059.1 GCA_017529175.1 Clostridia bacterium | reverse complement strand
GGAGCGGAAAGAGTAAGGCTCCGTCCTGCGGTCATTTTCGGCTCGGACGGCCTTGAAGGCTGTGAGCATTCGTATTTCGAGATCTTGTCAAACTCGGTCGACGAGGCAAAAGAAAGCTACGGAAACGAGATAATCACGACAGTCTTTCTTGACGGTTCGATCGAGATAGAAGACCACGGCCGCGGAGTCCCGCTCGGTTACAACGAAGCGGAGGGACGCTACAACTGGGAGCTTATCTACTGCGAGCTTTACGCGGGCGGAAAGTATTCCAACAACGACGAAGACGCGGCTTACAAGTACTCGCTCGGGCTGAACGGTCTCGGCGCGTGCGCGACACAGTACAGTTCCGAATACTTCAAGGTATCATCATACGACGGTGTCAACGTCTCTTCCATGTATTTTGAAAAAGGAGAGGCGGCGGGAGAATTCACTACGCGCCCGATCGAAAAGAAGGACCTGAAGCACGGAACGATTCAGAGATGGAAGCCAGACCGCGAGGTCTTCACAGACACGGATATTCCGAGAGAATATTTCGAAGAGACCCTGAAGACTCAGTCTGCCGCAAATGCGGGTATAAAGTTCATCCTCAAGTACGAGACCGCCGCAGGCGTTTTCGACACGGTCGAATACTACTACGAAAACGGTATCAGGGATTATATCCGCGAGATAACCGGCGACGACACGCTGACCGCTCCGGTATACTGGACGCTCGAAACATCAGGACGCGACCGCGAGGATATGCCCGATTATAAGCTCCAGGGCGAGTTCGTGTGGTGCGCGTCGTCAAGAATCTCCGCACTGAAATATTACCACAATTCAAGCTTTCTTGAACACGGCGGAAGCCCGGACGACGCGGTAAGAAAAGCATTCACCTACGCGGTGGACAAAAGGCTGCGCGCAGTCGGAAAATACAACAAGAACGAATCGAAGATCAAGTTCACCGACATCGGGGACTGCCTCGTTTTCATATCGAACAGCCGCTCGACTCAGGCGTCGTACGCGAACCAAACGAAAAAGGCGATAACGAACACCTTTATCGCGGACGCAATGAACGCGTTTTTCAAGGAACAGCTTGAATTCTATTTTCTCGAAAATCCCGCCGACGGCGACAGATTCCTCAACCAGGTACTGATCAACAAGAGAAGCCGCGAAAAAGCGGAAAGCACGAGGATAGATGTCAAAAGGCGCTTGCAACGTCAAACGACATAACGGGCAGAGCGGAAAAATTCGTCGCCTGCAGGTCAAAGGACGTCAACCGCCGCGAACTTTACATCGTCGAGGGCGATTCGGCTATGGGAAGCTGCAAGCTCGGAAGGAACGCTGAGTTCCAGGCGATCATACCGGTACGCGGCAAGACTCTCAACTGCCTCAAATCAACTTACGACAAAATATTCAAGAACGAGAGTATCTTAGACCTGCTGAGAGTGATCGGATGCGGCGTCGAGATCAGCGAAAAAAAGGTCAAGGGAGACGTCTCTCCGTTTGATCTTGACTCTCTCAGATGGTCGAAGATCATTATCTGCACCGACGCCGACGAGGACGGATTCCAGATAAGGACTCTTCTTCTCACTATGTTCTACAGGCTCCTTCCCACGCTGATAAAAGAAGGCAAGATCTATATCGCGGAAACTCCGCTCTATGAGATAACGGCGAAGGACGATATCTATTTCGCCTACGACGAGTCGGAAAAGGCGGAAATACTCTCGAAGATCGGAAACAAGAAATACACTATCCAACGCTCCAAGGGTCT
>JAFXNX010000058.1 GCA_017529175.1 Clostridia bacterium | reverse complement strand
GTTTTACGTCCCCGACACGTGGCAGTGCGACGTGGCGTCGGGCGCGACGACGGCTTATTACTCCGCGACCGACACTTCAAACGTCAACGTCATGGCATTCACGCTCGAAAACTCGGACTCCGACGTTTCCGAATGGTGGAGCAGTTATACCGAAGACTTCAAGAAAGTTTATGAGGATTTTGAAGTTATAAGCGAGACGGAGAGCGTTCTTGACGGCGCAGCCGCGACAAAGTTCGTCTTCACCGGAGCGCTGACTCACGACGGAGCGAAGGAAGTATACAAGTTTATGCAGATCGCCGCCGTTCACAGAAATACTCTCAGCGCGCCGGAGGTATACGTTATCACGTATACGTCCTCGCCGGACTCTTACGACAGCCACATAGACGAAGTCGAAAAGATGATTGCAAACTTCAAATTCAACTGATACAAGATAAGAAATAATATGATATATTTTGACAACAGCGCGACGACGATGCCCTGCAAAGAGTCGATAGAGGCGCTGTGCGAAGCGCTGAGGGAGGACTGGGGAAATCCGTCTTCCACTCACTTTGCCGGAGTCGCGGCAAGAAAAACTCTCGACGAGGCAAGACGCCGCGTCGCGTCGTCGCTCGGTATAAAAAGAATGACGGACGGGAAAATTATCTTTACGTCCGGAGGAACAGAGGCGAACAGTCTCGCCCTTCTCGGCTGTATAGGATCGAAGGACCGTCCGTACCGCGGGAAATACCGCGGAAGCGTTATCATAAGCGACGGAGAGCACGCGTCTGTCGAATCCTCGTGCCGACGTCTCGAAGAGGACGGTTTCAGGGTATACAGGATACCGACGAAGGGCGGCGCGCTCGATCTTGAAGATCTTGCGAAATGCGTGACGGACGACGTCGTCATAGCGTCGATAATGCTCGTCAACAACGAGACCGGAGCGATATACGACGTGAAGCGCGCTTTCGACATAATAAAAGAGGCGTCTCCCGCTTGCGTGTGTCATTCGGACTGCGTTCAGGCATACCTTAAAATGAAGGCGGCTCCTCTCGACATCGGCGCGGATATGATCTCCGTCAGCGCGCACAAGATCTTTTCATCAAAAGGCGCCGGCGCGCTCTACGTTTCAAATGAGATAATCAAGACAAAAAAGATATCTCCCCGCGTGTATGGAGGAGGTCAGGAGGACGGCTACAGATCGGGAACAGAGAACGTTCCGGCGATCACGGCGTTCGGCGCGGCTGCGGCGGCAGGCGCGGCGGAGCTTTCGTCAAGGATCGCCGTACTTCGCGACCTCGCAGAGTACGCGGAGATGAGGATAGGGGTGCTCGACGGCGTGAGGTTAAACCTTCCCGAAAAGCGGCTTGCAAGTATCCTGAGTATCACGCTTCCCGGCATAAAGAGCGAGGTAATGCTCAACTATCTGTCCGGCAAAGGTATATGCGTGTCGAAAAGCTCGGCGTGTTCGGCGAGGTCGAAGTCGCTCAGCCCCGCGCTCGCCGCGTTCGGACTTCCGGATGCCGAGATCGACTGTTCGCTGCGAGTCAGCTTTTCTCACCTGAATACGCGCGACGAGGTCGACGCGTTCTGCGACGTCCTCGAACGCGGGATAAAAACGCTGGCTAAGGTCAGACGGTGAACGAAAAAATACCACTTGACAAATAAGAACGCGTAGAATACAATAATATCAAAACAAGCGTTATAGGAGAAATGTAATGGCAGACGAAAAAAGTCTTGAAGAAGAGTATTTTGAAGCGGAGATATATACGCTGACCGACGAGGACGGAGTTGAAGAAGACTTTGAGCTCATCGGAAAGTATATGGAGGACTCCCGGGGAAAGAGGCAGCTTTTTTCATTGCGCTATTGTAGGGGAACGCAACGATGCGGATCTGATGCTCCGCCGCCAACTGCAGGGAGTTCCGATAG
>JAFXNX010000057.1 GCA_017529175.1 Clostridia bacterium | reverse complement strand
GACGAGCTTATGACCGGAAGATTCGGCATGGTGCTTCGCGCCAAGGGCATAGTCCGTGGGGATGGCGGCGAGTGGATCCACTTCGACTACGTCCCGGGAGACGCCGACGTGCGCACGGGGTCAGCCGACGTCATCGGCACGGGGCTCGATAAGGACGGGCTGAAAAAGCTTTTCACACCCGAGAACAACTAATAACGGAGATACGATATGGACTGTCCCGTATATCTTTTCACCGGATTTCTCGAATCCGGAAAAACGAAATTCATAAGAGAGACGCTTGAAGATCCGAACTTCTTTGAGGATGAGAGCGCAAAAGTGCTCGTTCTGCTCTGCGAAGAGGGCGAAGAGGAGTTCGACCCGACGCAGTTCGCGTCGGACAAGGTAGATATCGAGACTCTCGACGATCCAAAATATATCAATACAGACAAGCTCGAGGCGCTCCGCCGAAAGCACGACGCGTCGATCGTCATAATTGAGTATAACGGTATGTGGCTCGTCACCGATCTGTTTCAAGCTCTTCCCGAGGACTGGGTCGTTTACCAGGAAGTCATGATGTGCGACGCGTCGACGGTTGAAGTTTACAACGCGAATATGAGAAATCTTGTCGTCGACAAGCTCTCCAGCGCGGACCTCGTTATCTTCAACAGATGCGACGGCGACACGGTCTACGACGACCTTCACAAGATAGTCCGCGGCGTCAGCCGCAGAGCGGACATCATCTATCAGAGAGTCGACGGCTCGGCGGCATACGACGATATCGAGGATCCACTTCCGTTCGACGTTGACGCGCCGACAGTTGAAATAGGCGACTCGGACTACGCTCTTTTCTACCGCGACCTCTCCGACAACATGGAGAACTACAACGGAAAGACCGTTCGCTTTCTCGGTCAGGCGAACTGTGACAGCCGCCTCCCGAAGCACGGTTTCATCATCGGAAGACCGATAATGACCTGCTGTGTCGAGGACATCGCTTTCAGCGGACTCTTTTGCGAAAGCGGCGCCGAAAAGATTTCTGCCGGCGGCTGGACAAGACTGACGGCGAAGATCGAAGTCAAGAGTTCAAGCGTCTACGGAAGACGCGGACCCGTACTTAAATTCATTTCCGCAGAAGACGCCACCCCCCCCGCGGACCCCGTCGCGACATTCTACTGAGAACAGAAGATCCCGCCGTCTCCGGCGGGATCATTTTTTATTGATGTTGTATTACTGCATAGGGTTGCCGTTGCCGTCGCCGACGTAATTCTGAGCGGGCGCGGGAGGAATTTGTTTTGCCGCAGCTCTTTTCGGCTTCGTGACCGTCAGAATAAAAGCGACAAGGTCGAGCGCCGCTTCAAAGACCATCGCGATACCCGCGATGAGAAGGAGCGTCTTGTCCGAATCAAACGGTTTGATTATGGCAACGATACCGAAAGCGAAGGAGAGCACCCCGCTTATGAGCGTTAATATCGAGTACGGCTCGCCGCGCTTTCTTGCGTCATTGTAGCTCTTCGCTTTATAAATACCGAGGATAATAAATATTGCTCCGTATATCACCGTCGCAAGATCGAAAGTCGACGACACAAGTCCGTACACAAGGCTCAAAGCGCCGATGACGATATAAGCTATAGAGAACGTCAGAGTAAGATAGCTGCTTCTTTCGGGAAGCTTTTTTTCTTTGATGTGACGGACAAGATATATGATGCCGAGTAACACCATCACGATCCCGAAGCAGAGCAATATAGCTTTAGTCATAACGTTTGCATCTATAAGCAGAAGGATGCCGAACGCCATTTCGAAAAGTATGAAAAGAAATGCCGGAACTAAATTCTTTAATGATTTCATATTCGACTCCATTTATTTTGGTTTACTTGTAACAGTATAACACAAATTTCGTAAAAAGTTAAGCGTTTTTAATAAAAAAGCCGAAATTTTGAACTGTTTGTTATTTTTTCGCGTGTTATTGCAAAATACTTGAAAATATATACATAAGAGGTGTATAATATACTGTATTATTTTTTGAGGAGTGATGAAAATGGCAAACTGCGCAGTAGTAGGCATCAACTGGGGCGACGAAGGAAAAGGCAGAATGGTCGACCTCATCGCGGAGGATTACGATATCACGGTAAGGTATCAGGGCGGCGGAAACGCCGGTCACACCGTTATTAACGATCTCGGAAAATTCGCGCTTCACCTGCTCCCGTCGGGGATATTCAGACGCGGAGTCGTTAACGTTCTCGGAAACGGAGTCGCGCTCGATCCGGAAAACCTCATGTCTGAGATAGACGCAGTCTCGGAAAAAGGAGTTACGATCTCCGGAGAAAACCTGAAGATCAGCGACCGCGCGTCGCTTCTGCTCCCGTGGCACCGCGATCTCGACGCGCTCGAAGAGGCGCGCCTTGCGGACAGGAAATACGGCTCTACGAAGCAGGGCATCGCTCCGTTCTATTCGGACAAGTATCAGAAGAAAACGGTCCTTGCGGGCGAAATATTCTACCGCGATAAAATGATGGCGCATCTTCTTGAGATCGCCGAATGGAAAAACCTCATTCTCACAAAGGTATACGGCGCCGAGCCGTACACAAAAGAGATGCTTGAGGACTGGTACGACAAATACTGCGAGAGGATAAAACCCTTTATTTGCGACGCGGGAGAGTTTTTGCGCTCCGCATCGGAAAACGGCAAGAGCATACTCTTTGAAGCTCAGCTCGGGGCGCTGCGCGACCTCGATTACGGCATCTATCCGTATACGACGTCGTCTAACGCGATAGCGTCCTACGCGCCGATAGGTTCGGGGATCTCCTCTGCAAAGCTCGACGAAGTTATAGGCGTCGTAAAGGCGTACTCCACCTGCGTCGGCGAAGGACCCTTCACCTGCGAGATGTTCGGCGACGAGGCGACGCGTCTGCGCGACGAGGGCGGAGAATACGGCGCGAAGACCGGACGTCCGAGAAGAGTCGGCCCTCTCGATATCGTTGCGACACGTTACGGCGTCGCGGTACAGGGAGCGACAGCTCTTGCGTTGACGAAAATGGATATCCTCGGATATATGGAAAAGATCCCCGTTTGCACTCACTATATCGTAAACGGAGAAAAAACCGATAAATTCCCGTTCCCGTCCGCGCTTGACGACGCAAAGCCAGTCATCGATTACGTTGACGGATGGGGATGCGACATATCCTCGGTAAGACGTTTTGACGACCTCCCGAGTGCGGCGCGCGAATACGTCGAAATGATCGAGGACGCCGTAAACTGCAGAATAAAATACGTATCGGTCGGCGCCGAACGCGACAGAATAATCATAAGATAGGAGAGACGATATGTCAATCGATGTTTACGAATCCCCGCTTTCGTCAAGGTACGCATCGTCCTATATGCTGAAGCTCTTCTCCGCAAAGCAGCGCGCCGTAATGTGGCGCCGCCTCTGGGTAGCGCTTGCGGAAGCCGAGTCAAAGCTCGGTCTCCCGATAACGGACGAGATGCTGTCCGATCTGCGCGATAACGTTGAAAACATTGATTTCGACGTCGTCGCGAAGAGAGAGGCGGAGGTACGCCACGACGTTATGGCGCACGTTTACGCTTACGGCAAAGCCGCGCCGTCCGCCGCGGGCATTATCCATCTCGGCGCGACGAGCTGTTACGTCACCGACAACGCCGATATGATAATCTACCGCGACGCGCTGAAATATATAAGACGCGAGCTTATCGGCGTCATCAAAAATCTTGCAAAATTCGCAAGTGAAACAAAAGCGATACCTACGCTCGGCTATACCCACTATCAGCCCGCGCAGCTCGTTACCGTAGGAAAAAGGGCGACGCTCTGGATCCAGGACTTCGTCTCCGACGTTGAAGAGATAGACTATGTCATATCGACGATGAAGCTTCTCGGGTGCCGCGGCGCGACAGGTACGGAAGCAAGTTTTGTCGAGCTGTTCGAAGGGGACGGCGCGAAGATCGACGAACTCAACCGTATCATCTGCGAGAAATTCGGCTTTGACGAATGCTTCGCTGTCTCCGGCCAGACTTATACGAGAAAAGCGGATTCAAGGATCTTAAACTGTCTTTCCTCGATAGCGCAGAGCGCGTATAAAATGGCAAACGATATAAGGCTTCTCCAGCACGACCGTCAGATCGAAGAGCCGTTCGAGAAGAATCAGATAGGCTCCTCCGCTATGGCTTACAAGAGAAACCCGATGAGATGCGAGCGTATCTGCTCCCTCTCCCGCTATCTGATGGCGGACGCCGCGAACGCCGCGATGACCGCCTCGACTCAGTGGCTTGAGAGAACTCTCGACGACTCCGCAAACCGCCGCATATCGCTTCCCGAAGGATTCCTTTGCGCCGACGCGATACTGCGGATCGCCGCAAACGTCTCCGAGGGCATAAGAGTTAATGAAAAAGTGATCGAAAAGACCGTCGCCGAGTATCTTCCTTTCATCGCGACCGAAAATCTTATGATGGAAGGCGTCAAAGCGGGTGGCGACCGTCAGGCGCTTCACGAGACAGTAAGAGAGTGTTCGATGGAGGCGACAGCCGAAATGAAGGCGGGACGCGAGTGCGACCTTGCCGAAAGACTCGCGTCAAGAGAGGATTTCCCGCTCTCACGCGACGAAATAACAAAAGCTCTCGATCCGTCCAAATTCGTCGGCAGATGTCCCGAACAGGTCGAGCGTTTCCTTGCAAAGATCGAAAAGCTGCTGTGTGACGAATCGGTCGAAGCGGAAGAAATCAATATTTGAGGTCGTTTATGGATAAGATTTTAGTCCTCGATTTCGGGGGACAGTACAACCAGCTTATAGCCCGCCGCGTCAGAGCGATGAAGGTTTATGCCGAGATACTTCCCTACACGGCAGATCTTTCGGAAATAAAGCTCGGCGGATACAAAGGAATAATCTTCACGGGAGGACCGAACTCGGTTTACGACCCTGAGTCGCCTCATTATTCAAAAGAGATACTCGACCTCGGCATTCCCGTTCTCGGTATTTGCTACGGCTGTCAGCTTATGGCGTGGATGACGGGAGGAGAGGTAACCTCGGCGCCCGTTTCCGAGTACGGCAAAATATCTCTTAAAAAAGCAGGGCGCAGCCGCCTTCTCGACGGCGTTCCCTCAAAGAGCGTCGTATGGATGAGCCACACGGACTACGTCGGAAAGACGCCGCGCGGCTTCAAGGTGATCGCAAAGACCGACGACTGCCCGTGCGCCGCGATGGAAGACGAGAAACGCGGACTTTACGCCGTTCAGTTCCATCCCGAAGTCACCCACACCGAATACGGCAGCACGATACTCTCGAACTTCGTTCTGAATATCTGCGGATGCGCCGAAAACTGGGTGATGGACGATTTCATCGAGAGAACTGTTTCCGCGATAAAAGAACGTGTCGGAGACAAAAAAGTCATCCTCGGTCTTTCCGGCGGTGTTGACAGTTCAGTCGCCGCGGCGCTCATCTCACGCGCCATCGGCAAAAACCTCACCTGCGTTTTCGTCGATCAGGGACTGATGCGAAAGGACGAGGGCGACTTCGTCGAGAACACTTTTTCAAAAATGTTCGATATGGACTTTGTCCGCGTCGACGCATCTGACGTGTTCTTTGAAAAGCTTAAGGGCGTAAAAGACCCGGAGAGAAAGAGAAAAACCATCGCCCGTGAGTTTTACAGAGTCTTCTGGGACGTTATCCGCGAACGCGCGCACGGCGACGCTTTCTTCGCTCAAGGGACGATATATCCCGACAGAATTGAGAGCGGAAAAGGCGCGACGGCGGGAAAAGCCGGCAGCTCCGTCATCAAGACTCACCACAACATGGGAAAGATACCGAAGGACGTCGATTTCCTCGGCGTGGTCGAGCCGCTTG
Source organism: Clostridia bacterium (assembly GCA_017529175.1). Next base: position 630 of record JAFXNX010000057.1, on the reverse strand, counting down.
CTGATCTGTTCAAAGACGAGGTCAGACAGGTCGGCGAGAAGCTCGGGATACCAGGTGACCTCGTGCATCGTCAGCCGTTCCCGGGGCCCGGACTCGGAGTCAGGATCCTCGGAGAGGTCACAAGAGAAAAAGCCGCGCTTCTCAAGGAAGCCGACTTCATTCTGCGCGACGAGATGAAAAAGTGCAAATATGACGTACACCTCAGCCAGTTCTTCTGCGTCCTGACCGGCGCGAAGGCGGTAGGCGTCATGGGCGACCACAGAACGTACGAAAACGTGATCGCGATAAGAGCCGTCACGACGGACGATTTTATGACCGCCGACTGGGCGAAGATACCGCACGATATCCTCGCGCGCGTTTCAAGCAGGATAACAAACGAGGTCAAAGGTATCAACAGGATCGTTTACGATATAACGTCCAAACCCCCGGCAACAGTAGAATGGGAATGACAAGAGTCATTCCCGTTTTTTATTACGCTTTTTTGACTGTTATCTTTTTCTTTATCTTTGTTTCAAGGCGTTCAAGCCTTTCCTTCAGCTTCAGCGCTTTAAAGAGATAATGCCTTGCAAGATCTATCGCTGTACACGATAAATAAATGCAGATCACGATGCCGAGTATCAACGGTATCAT
>JAFXNX010000056.1 GCA_017529175.1 Clostridia bacterium | reverse complement strand
TGCGCATGTCGTACGCCGGGACGGGAACGACGACTCTGATGGCGACTCTTGCCACTTCTCCGCTTGAAGATCTTCTGAAATCCGCAGACAGAATCAACGGAAAAAGGTCGGCTGTTCCCGGGATGGCGACAATCGCCGGGATTCACCTTGAAGGAAGATACCTCAATCCCGAAAAAAAAGGTGCTCACGCGCCGGAACTTCTTTCACCGCCTGACGACGGGCAGATAGATACTTTACTTGAACGAATGTCCCCCTTACCGATACACGTTTCGGCCGCACCCGAGCTCGATAAAAACGGCAAATTCATCGAGACCGTCATTTCATTCGGCGCAACGTACGGAATAGCCCATACGAACGCGACGTACGAAGAGGCCGAAAATGCCGTAAAGCGCGGCGCGCGATCGTTTACACACACTTTCAACTGCATGAGAGCGATCCATCACAGAGAACCCGGATGCGCTGTCTGTTCCATTCTCAACAACAATGCCTACAGCGAATTCATTTGCGACGGAGAGCACGTCAGACCCGAAATGATTGTAATGGCGTCGAAACTTAAGCCGCGCAACCGTTTTGTTCTCGTGACCGACTCAATGGAAGCCGCAGGCTGCGCCGACGGTGAGTATTCGATCGGAGGTTTGCCGGTAAATGTGAAAAACGGTAAAGCGACTACGTTTGACGGCGCACTTGCCGGAAGCACTCTCGACCTCTTCCACGCGCTTAAAAACTATATGAGATTTACCGGTCTGTCGCTTGAGGAAGTCATCCCTGCCGCGTCATCAAATCCTGCGGACATGGTCGGAATATCAGACGTTTGCGGCAGACTGCTTCCGGGTTTGAGAGCCGACCTCTTAATCCTGGACAGCAAGGAAGAACCGAAAATTATTGATATTTACGCCGCCGGAGGAAAATTCCCCCGCGAACGTTAAGAAGAAAGGACAGTAAGATGAAAGAAAAATATTATATAACAACGGCTATACCCTACGCATCTTCCAAACCGCACTTCGGAAACACTTACGAGGTCATAATGACCGACGCGGTCGCAAGATACAAAAAGCAGCGCGGGTTTGACGTGTACTTTTGTACCGGAACAGACGAGCACGGACAAAAGATCGAAGAAAAAGCGGCCGCGGCAGGTATTTCACCGAAAGAATACGCCGACGGCGTTTCGAAGCAGATAAGAGGCATTTGGGATCTTATGAACGCCTCATACGATAAGTTCATAAGAACTACCGACGATTATCACGAAAAGGCAGTAGCGCATATTTTCAGCAAGCTTTATGAGCAAGGCGATATTTACAAGGGTGAATACGAGGGTTGGTACTGTACGCCGGACGAGTCATTCTTTACGGATTCTCAAGTCGTAGACGGAAAATGTCCGGAATGCGGACGACCGGTCGTACGCCCAAAAGAAGAAGCTTATTTTTTTAAAATGAGCAAATACGCCGACAAACTTATAAAGTATATTGAGGAACACCCCGGTTTTATTGAACCGGAATCAAGAAAAAAAGAAATGCTGAATAATTTTCTTCTTGCCGAAGGAGGTCTTCAGGATCTCTGCGTTACGAGAAGTTCATTCAGCTGGGGCGTTAAGGTCCCGCTCGATCCCAAGCACGTCGTTTACGTTTGGCTTGACGCACTTATAAACTATATCACGGCGCTCGGGTATGATCCCGCCAACGAAGAACAGCCCGATTTATTCAGAAAATACTGGCCCGCTGACGTCCATATTATCGGAAAGGATATCGTAAGATTCCATACGATCTATTGGCCCATCATTCTGATGGCGCTTGATCTTCCCCTTCCGAAGAAGGTTTTTGGACACCCCTGGTTCAATTCCAGTCAGGATAAGATGTCGAAATCCCGCGGAAACGTAATCTACGCCGATGACCTGGCAAAAACATTCGGAGTGGACGGAGTACGTTATTACGCATTATCCGAAATGCCTTACGCCAACGACGGGTCGATCACCTACGAAGCATTCATCAACAGATACAACACCGACCTTGCGAACAACCTCGGCAACCTTGTAAGCCGTACTGTTGCAATGACCGATAAATATTTCGATGGAATCATTCCGTCTCCGGCAGGTGACGAAGGTCCGGACGCGGAACTGAAAGAAACCGTCAAAAAAACCGTCGCTGATTTCGCGCATAAAATGGACGA
>JAFXNX010000055.1 GCA_017529175.1 Clostridia bacterium | reverse complement strand
CACCTCACGACGCCGGAGATCGTCGAGTTGTACCGTCACTTTTCAAACGCGGTAGATTCAGGTATCTCCCACCTCGTCATGGAGGTCTCGAGCCAGGCGCTCAAGTACGGACGCGTCTGCGGAATTAAGTTTGACGTCGCCTGCTTCATGAATATCGGCACGGATCACATAAGTCCCGTCGAGCACAGCGACTTTGAAGACTATTTTTCATCAAAACTCAAAATATTCGATAACTGCAGGACGGCGTGTATCAACTCGGATTCCGACTATGCGGAAAAGATCCTTTCGTATGCAAACGGCAAGTGCCGGATCTTGACCTTCGGCTCTCATCCCGACGACACGGTGTACTGCAAAAGGATCGAGAAGCGCGGTGACGAGATATACTTTGACGTTGCGACGCCCGAATTCGAAGGCGAGCTTTGCATCACGATGCCGGGAATATTCAACGTGTCGAACGCGCTTGCGGCGATCACGATGTCATACGCGCTCGGCATACCGGAGAAGTACGTCAGGTCCGGACTGAAGCGCGCGCGGGCGGGCGGCAGGATGCAGATATACAAGAGCCGCGACGAGCGGGTGATCGCGATTGTCGATTACGCTCACAACAAGATGAGCTTCGACGCGCTCTTCAGCTCGGTCAAGGTAGAGTTTCCCGAACACAAGATCATCGCAGTATTCGGATGTCCCGGAGGAAAGGCGTATCTTCGCCGGCACGACCTTGCCGTCGCCGCGGACGCCGAGTGCGATTACATTATACTCACCGAAGAGGACTCGGGAGAGGAGCCGTTCATCAACATCGCAAAGGATATCGCGTCAAATATCGAGCGGTGCGACTACTCCGTGACGGAGGACCGGGGCGAGGCGATAAGGCGCGCGATACTCGAGCTCGGAGGGGACAAAAAGATAATCCTCATTACGGGCAAGGGAGAAGAAACGAGGCAGAAGCGCGGAACGCAGTATATCGACTGTCCCTCCGACGTGGAATACACACTCAAATATCTCGAAGAATACGACAACGCCGCAGTATCGGCGGGAATATAGGCAGGACAAGCTAAATGTGCGGATTTGCAGGATTTTTTGATACGGATAACGTAACGTACGACCGCGGGAGCGTCATCGAACGCATGAGCGAGCTCATCGCTCACAGAGGGCCTGACAGCGACGGTAAATTCGTCGACGGGGCGGCCGCCCTCGGATTCAGACGCCTCAGCATAATCGACCTTGCGGGAGGAGATCAGCCCATCGTCAGCGACGACGGGCGTTACGTCATCGTCTTCAACGGCGAGATATACAACTACCGCGAGCTTCGCGAAGAACTGATAAAAGATCACGGCGCTCACTTCAACACGAACTCCGACACCGAGGTCATCCTTAAAACGTACGAAGTATATAAAAACGAAACGGCGTCGCGGCTGCGCGGAATGTTCGCGTTCGTCATCTATGACAGAGAGCGGCGCGCCCTTTACGGAGCGAGAGACTATTTCGGCATAAAACCGTTCTATTACGGCACGTTCGGGAGCGCTCTTCTTTTCGGATCGGAGATCAAGAGTTTTCTCGCTCATCCGTCGTTCAAAAAAGAAGTCAACCCGGACGCGCTGAAAATGTATCTCGAATTTCAGTACTCCCCTCTCAAGGAAACGATCTTCAAGGGAGTTTTCAAACTGACCCCGGGACATTATTTCACGTACGGGGACGGAAAATTTGACGAAGTCGGGTATTTCAAGCCGACGTACGACGTGAGGAGCCGCACATTCGATAACGCCGTCAAGCTGATCGACGAGACCGTTCATTCGTCCGTCGAGTACCACCAGATCGCGGACGTCGAGGTCGGCGCGTTCCTCTCGGGAGGCGTCGATTCGAGCTATGTCGTCTCCGACGCAAAGCCGATGAAGACATACTCCGTCGGATTCAAGGTCGAGGGATTTGACGAAACCGGACTCGCCGAGGACCTTTGCAAAATACTCTGCATCACTCACAGAAAAAAAGAGATAACTCCCGACGAGTTCTTTGAGGCGCTGCCCTCCGTCCAGTACCACTCGGACGAGCCGCACGCGAACCTCTCGGCGGTACCGCTCTTCTATCTTTCCGATCTTGCCGCGCGCGACGTAAAAGTCGTGCTCAGCGGAGAGGGCGCGGACGAGTTCTTCGGCGGCTACGACTGGTACATACAGAGCGGCGCGTCGAAAGCTTACAAAAAACTTCCCATGGGAGTTCGCAAGTTCTTTGCGAAGACTCTCGGAAAAATACCCCAGCGTCATATCAAAAAATTCTTTACCTCAAACGCCGAGCGCGTCGAAGATACATATATCGGTCAGGCGTTCATAATGAACGACGCCGAGGCGAACCGCATCCTCTCCGAAAAGTACCGAAGTCCCCTCTCATACAAGGACGTCACAAAGCCGTATTACGACGAGGTCAAAGGGTGCGACGAGCTTACGAAAAAGCTCTACCTCGATATGAATCTCTGGCTCCCCTACGACATCCTTCTTAAAGCCGATAAAATGACGATGGCTCACTCGCTCGAGCTTCGCGTTCCTTATCTCGACCGCGAGGTATGGAGCGTCGCAAGGTCTCTTACCTCCGCGCAGAAGACGAAGGGCCGCCGCACGAAGATCGCGTTCAGAAAAGCGGCTCTCTCTCACATCCCTCTCGACTGGGCGAACCGCAAGAAAGCGGGCTTCATGGTACCTTTCCGCGTATGGATAAAAGATGAGAAATACGCAAGGTACGTCAAGGATATGTTTGACCGCGACTTCACGTCCGAGTTCTTCGACAGAGAAGCGCTCGTCAAGCTCCTTGACGACCACATCGCAGGCCGCGCCAACAACGCAAGAGAGATATACACGGTACTATCATTCCTCATCTGGTACGAGCAGTATTTCATTTTAAGATAAGAGGCAAAGTATGGCAACGTTTTTACCGATTATCCTCGGAAGCGACGAAAACGCTTACGGAACGGCGCGTCTTTTTCACGACGGGTATTCCGTCAAGCCGCTTCTCGTCTGCACAAGACAACTGATCCCCACCCTTTACAGCAAGCTTTTCACTCTTCGCCGCGTCGACGATTTCGACCTTGACGAAGTGTTCTCTCGAGAGCTGTCAAACATCCTCGACGAGTTCTCACGGCAGTACGATAAGCTCATCGTAGTCCCCTGCTCCGACTACTACGCCGCGATGCTCTCTCGCCACTCGGAAGAATTCGAGGGAAGGATCGCTAACAAATTCATATCAAATTCTCTTCTCTCGACGCTCGACACGAAGGACAAGTTCTACGCGCTTTGCGAAAAGCACGGGATGGACTATCCGAAGACCGTCGTCGCTTCCCCCGAGGAGCGCCTTTCCGTGATCGACTCTCTTCCCTTCGATTTTCCGATAGTCGTGAAACCGGAGAACTCAAACGCGGTGGAATATCTGCACGCAAAGTTTGAGGGAAAGAAAAAAGTCTTTTTCTTCGGCGACAAAGAGTCATACGTAAAAGTGATGGAGAGCATGAACGGCTCCGATTACAAAGGAAAAATGATAATTCAGGAGTTCATCGAGGGCGGAGACGACGCGATGAGAGTTATGAACTCATACTCGGACGGCGCAGGACGCGTACGCGCCATGTGCCTCGGTCAGCCGATCCTCGAAGAATACGCTCCGAAGACACTCGGAAACTACGCCGCGATAATCTCAAGGCGCGACGACGGGCTATTTGAAAAGGTCGCGAAATTCCTCGAGGATATCGGGTACGTCGGTTTTTCCAATATAGATATGAAGTACGACCGCAAGAACAACAGATACGTCATGTTCGAGATAAACCCGCGTCTCGGCAGAAGCAGTTATTTCGTGCGCGGCGCGGGGATAAACATGATGAAGGTCTTGTCGACGACGCGGTCGAAGGAAAGGACTTCGGCCGCATCACGGCAAAAGACACCTGTCTCTGGCTTAACGTTCCGAAAAAGGTCATAAACGAGTACGTCGGCGACACGGCGCTGAGGAATGAAGCAAAGGCGCTCATCAGGCAGGGAAAGTATATCAGGACGCTCGACCGTCCGGGCGAGCGCTCGCTGCGGCGCTTTGTATGGATCAAGCGCTATTACATGGGTCAGCGCAACAACTTCAAGAGATATTATTTCGACAAAGCGAAAAACGGACATTGAGATGAAAAACGAAAAGAAATTTCTGATATGCGAAGCGCCGCTGTGCAAGGGCTCTCCGACCGAGGGGACCGAGGACGCGTATTCGCATCTTACAGGCAACGGACTAAAAGCTCTCTTCGGAGAGCGCGCCGTCTTCTCGGACTACCGCGGAGAGCGGTGCGCCGGGGAAAGCGGAAGACGCGACATGAAGCACCTCGAGACGGTCATGCTTGTGAACAGAAACGTTTACACTTCGCTTCGGCGCGCGCACGAAGAGGGATATTTACCGATAATGCTCGGCGGCGACCACTCTCTTGCGATGGCGTCTATCGCCGCAACGTCGGACGTATACGGCGCAGGTAACGTCGCCGTGATCTATATAGACTCTCACGCCGATATCAACACGGAGGCGACGAGCGAAACGGGCATGATACACGGAATGCCTCTTGCGGCGGCGATGGGTCTTTGCGGCGACGAATTGAACGTCGGAGAACGCAAGACTCACATTTACGGAAAAAACGTCTATATCATCGGCGCGCACAGTATTGACCGCGGCGAATACCCGATAATCGAGCGCGAGGGAGTACATCTCTACACCGCGGACGACGTAAGAGAGCGCGGTGCAAACGACGTTGCAAGCGAAGTGCTCGCTTCCGTCAGAGGAATGGACGTCCACCTGAGCTTTGACGTCGACTCGATAAACGGCGCGGACTTCCCCGCTACCGGTTACGCGCTGAAAGACAGTCTTCCCTACGGCGTGATCAAAGAGTTCCTTTCAAAAATATGGAACGGCTCGGACAGCATAAGATCCGTTGACGTCGTGGAATATTGCCCCCGTCTCGACCCCGACTCCGCCTCCCTTTCCAAAATGCTCGAGATCTTCTCGATATTCTTCAATCAGGGGCGCCGCCCCTATTACCCCGCCAAAGGGAGGCCTCCCTTTGGAAACCCATAAATGCAAAATCCGAAAATGCAAGCATTTTCGGATTTTTTATTAAACCGCGGCGCAAGGCATAACTTCACTTCCCCGTAAAAATATTTATCGACATTGATTTTTAACGATGGTCTTCGTTTTGTTGCAATTTGGCGTTTATTGTGTTAGAATGAAGTATATATACAACGGATGCGTTTTCATAAGAGGTTTTTATGAGTGATTCGATATCGGCACCGCTTGCCGGAATCAGGAAAATATATGACGCGATACGGGCATCTCTCGGGAAGCGATGGCTTCGTATTCTCGCGGCGGCGTGCCTTGCGTCGATACCTATGGTCATCGTTTTTTTGACGTATCCCGTCGCGTACCGCGGAGGCGACGACTATACTATCGCGGCGACTCTTGACGGCAGCTTTACGGGCTCTCCGCAGTTCATTCACAGGTACGTCGGCGTCCTTTGGTCGTATTCCGTGGGAATGCTGTACAAACTGTTTCCTTCCGTTCCGTGGCACGCCGTATGTATGCACGTCGTCGTGTGGCTGTCCGCGACTGCCGTCGTTTGGGCGTTTATCACGCTTTCTCTGAGGAAGCAAAAGAGCCTTGCTCTGCCGGCGTTTTCATATATTGCCGTATCCCTTTCTCTGCTCACCGTCGCCTCAGGACAGCTCGACTTCACGAGAACTGCGTCGTGCGCCGCCGTTGCGGCGATCGCCGTTATGATGACGGCGGACTTTAAGAACAGAAAGAAGACCGCGATCACACTTTGCATATCGGCGCTATATCTTATGATCAGCGCCGCTTTGAGATACAGCGCGACGAAGCCGCTGCTGATACTGTTCGTATGCCTTGCCGTCGGAAGAGCGCTGTTTGCATTCTTTTCGGACAGAAAAGGAAACAGGTCGGGCGCTGTTACGGCGCTTGTCGCGACGCTTTGTATCGCATCGCTCATTTATGCGTCAAACCGGGTCAGCGAGAATATCAAATACAAGGCCGAGGGAGCATCAGACCTTGCGCTGGCGTCACAGATATCGAAGTATAACGACTATCCGCACAAGCGCTACAGCGAATCAAAAGAATTGTACGACTCCATAGGGTGGAGCGAATCGTATTACAGCCTTGTCGCAAAATGGTGCTTTCTTGACGGCAAAGTAAACGCCGGCGCGATGGATACAATAAACGGCGCGAATATTTTCAATTCCGCAAGATCGAATCTGTTGACTGCCGCAAAAGATTTCATAAGCTATTACAAGGTCGGTTTGAACAAACACACGGCAGGAGTGACGTCAATACTTATCTGTGTCATAGCCGCGATCGTATCGCTTGTCGTCTTTATCCGAGCTGTATTCGGGGCGGTATTTTTGAAAATCGAGTTCCGTAAATTCGCCTGCTCTCTTATTGCCCTCGCGGGAACGTGGCTGCTTTATATATCGTCTTCAATGTATCTTTTCTATAACGGTAAAGTCAGCGAACACGCGTTTTTCGGGATAGCCGGCGCGCTTCTCGTCGTCGCGCTTTCGATCTTATGCGGCGCGGAAACCGTACAGTTCCCCCCTCGAAAGCTCCGTACAAAAAAGGCGGCGGGAAGGGTCTTTTCATCCTTTGCCCTCGCGCTGCTTGCAATATCGGTCATATTTCCGGCATACAGCGCCTCGCAGGTCATTTACAACAATAAGCTGATGGATCGGACGGAGCGTCGGAAGAACGACTGCGACGCCATCGCGGAATACGTAAACGAAAATTCCGATAACATTTACATTGCAGAACACGAAGTGTACGTTAAAATGATCGACGCTTACGGAGATACCCGTATCGACAACTGCAATTTCTCCGCATGGGGAAACTCAACGTACTCCACACGCGCATCAAGGTCAGTTTTCATACGTCACGGAAAGGAATACCTGTCGAGCGCCTCGTTCTTCGACGACGACGTATATTTTATGGCGGAAACCGGGTGCGATTACACGCTTCTGAATTATATGAGGGAGACTTACGGAGAAGACGTCGAGCCGGTCGTGACGTATACCGATCCGGAAAACAGCTTCGTAGTGTATCATTTTGAACGCACCGGCGGATAACGTATGAAAACTATTTTGCGCGACCCTTTATTGACATATTTGGGGCTGTCGCATTAAGATGCAGAATCGTCGTTCTTTGCCCCGTTAGGCGTAGTGACCTACGTCGAGGGGCAAAAACGGCGATAGAAAAAGCGAATAAATGGAAAAATCCGTAGGATTTTCACCTATTTAAAGATGAAAACTACGGATTTTGGTGAGTTTTGGCTTATTTCTTGTCGTCGATTTTTCGATCTGCGCTAAATGCGACAGCCCCTTTTTTGAAAAAATATTCAGTTTTTGTTGACAAACAGTGACACCGGTGGTATAATTAGCTATATTTATAAATAATTATACATATTTGGGGGTATTATGAGCTCGACACAAATCACTGAGCTGATAGTTTTCATTCTCTATCTTCTGTTTATGCTCGCGATCGGCGTCAAATTCTATATCAACGGAAAGAAGGCGCACGACGAAGGAGAAAAAGCTTATTTTCTCGGCGGCAGAAAGATGGGCGCGTGGGTGACCGCGCTCTCCGCGGGCTCGTCCGATATGAGCGGATGGGTACTGATGGGACTTCCCGCTTCTATCTACGCATTCGGCGTAGGTCAGATCTGGATCGCTTTCGGACTCGCAGTCGGATATACGCTAAGCTGGATCTTCGAGGCGTCAAGACTCAGGAGATTTTCAATAGTATCAAACGATTCGATAACGATACCGCAGTATCTTACAAACAGATTCAAGTCTTCGTCAAAGTCTTTGCAGCTGATCTGCGCGGTCGTCTTCCTTATCGCCTACACCGTTTACGCGGCGTCAAGCGTCAAAGCGTGCGGCACGCTCTTTGAGACTGTTCTCGGGATCGACGCGAAGATCGCTATGTGCGTTGCCGCCGTCATCATCGTCGGTTACACCTTCCTCGGCGGTTATTCCGCGGTCTGCTGGACGGACTTTTTCCAAAGCCTTCTTATCCTCGGAGCCATGATGCTCGCGCCGATCATTTCTCTTGCGGCGTCAAACGGCAATTTCCTCGGGATCGCGGGAGAAGGCGCGAGCGGATACTGGCAGGCGTTCAACGACCCTGTCGACATCCTCTCGGGTCTCGGATGGGGTATCGGTTACTTCGGAATGCCTCATATCATAATCAGATTCATGTCGCTGAAATCCGACCGCGAGCTCAAGAAATCCGCGAAGATCGGTATCTCGTGGACGGTCATCATCCTCGTTCTCGCCGCTGTGATCGGAATACTCGGCAGACTCAGCATGGGATATATTGAAGAGACCTACGCGGGTGAAAAAGTCTTTATCGAAATGGTGAGAAACCTTCCCGCCGTCTTCTCGGGCATATTCCTCTCAGCAATTCTTGCGGCTTCAATGAGCACGGCGGACAGCCAGCTCCTCGCCGCGTCCTCGTCTTTTGCGAGCGACGTATATAAGCCGATAATCAAAAAAGGCAAAGTGTCCGATAAATCAATGATGCTCGTAGGACGTATAGTCGTTCTCGTCATCGCCGCGATCGCTCTCGTCATCGCGCTCGTTCCCGGCACGGGCAACATAATGAGCCTTGTCGGAAACGCGTGGGGCGTATTCGGAGCGGCGTTCGGTCCCGCCATTATGCTCTCCCTCTACTGGAAGCGTTTCAACTACGCCGGCGCCGTCGCAGGTATCGTGGCGGGAGCCGTGACCGATATCGCAGTTCTCGCACTCTCCAAAGCGGGCATCAACGTATTCTTCGGAATATATGAGATAATCCCCGGCGCCGCAGTAGGACTCGCCGCGGCAGTCATCGTAACTCTCGCCACAAAGAAACCGTCTGACGAAGTCAATGCTCTCTTCGACAAAGCGGTAGAGTTTAAAGATTAAAATAGCATACAACATAAAACCGTCCGCGGCTTTACGCCGCGGACGGTTCAGAGCGAAGATAAACTTGTTAGAGCGGCAATGATAGGATAATTCATAAGGACGAAGCGAGCATAACAGACACACAGAGATAAAGTAAACAAATTATCAATGGCGGGCATCTTGCCCGCCATCATTGCCTTTTTGCGATCTTGCCACCGTAGGCAACTACGCCGACGGTGGCAAGATCGCAAAATCTACCTGCGTTTCTCTCACTCTGTCTCAGACTGTAGACTTTGTCTACAGTCTGAAAGCACCCCGGACGGGGTGCTTTCAGAATTTGAACTTTACTTATTTTCGTCCGCTTCGTAGTGACGTCTGCGGTCTCCGAACTGACGGTAGAAGTCGCCTTTGTTGTTGTACATATTTTCGTCGGCGCGTTTGAATACGCTCTTGTACGCGTGATCAAGTCCCGGCTGATATTCGGCGCATCCGCCGGAGATGGACAAGGTCATAACGTAATTCTTTTCGTGAAGGTTGAAATGCTCGATCGTTTCGTCGAGATTTTTGAGGCGCGCTATTGTATTCCGTATGTTTGCGTGATCGAGTATTGCGATGAACTCGTCTCCTCCGATACGGAAGACGCGTCCGTCTTCAAAAACGCGGCAGATGGAGCGGGCAGCATCTTTGATCAGGCGGTCTCCGCACTCGTGTCCGTAGTTGTCGTTCGTCTCTTTAAGACCGTTCATGTCGAATACCGCGACGGCGAACGAAGCGGTCCCACTGTTGATCTGTTTGTTGAGCTCTTTTACGTATTCAAGATAAGCGGTCGTGTTGCCGACGCCGGTCATCGAATCGGTGTAAGCCTGCTTATGAACGTAGTCCATGTAATCTTTCAGCTTCCGCTGCATCAAATGGACCTTGTCGCTGAGCGCGCCTATGGAGTTTGAATCGTACTCAACCGCATCGATCTCTCCCGTATATTCTTTCGTTTCGGGGTTGGATGCGATCTCGCCGGACAGCGTTTCGAGGTCGTCTGCGAGGACGAGAAGCTCCTTGTTAAGTTCTCTGATACGGCGTCGAAGCTGTGACGTCAGCAGTACCATCATCGCGGCGCCAACCGCGAGGGATACCGCGCTGCATATAAAGACGGATTTCGCGTGGGCCGCTTCCTGTTCGTCGTACCAGTCGGCGGCAAAATCGACGCCGACGAGTCCTACAACGTTGCCTTTGGAATCCTTCACAGGGCTCCAGGCGGAGTAGAAACTGCCCCATTCGTCTTCATAAGCCATATCGTCCACGGCGGAGTTGCCTGCCCACGCCACTTCCTGAGACGGAGTAGAAACTACTTCTTCTCCGAATGCGCCGGGGTCGACGGGGTCCGGGTCGACCGTAAAGACAAAATGGTCACCCTCTTTTTTGACGCAATAGATATATTTGATGTCGTTGTCCTTCTGCGCCGCGGCGATCTTCGTGAGCGTATTCTCGATGAGTATGAAATCGGGCGAGTCGACGTCGTCTTCCGTCAGCGCGCCGAGCATATCTCCGTCGAGAGACGCCGCGGCAGCGTTCGCGACGCCGAGCATATGTCTGCGGATCAGAGTTTTCATCGACGAGCCGGACTGGCTCATCATGACCATACCGAGCGCCACGTTGACAACAAGCAGGAGTATGCAGATGATAATAACGTACTGTGTCGTCAGGTTGATCTTGTGGTTTTTCATAGCAATCCTTTAAAAAGATTACTCTTCTAATTTTACCACGGTTTTCTCCCATTTTCAAGTGAAAAACGGATAAAAGTCAATGTTTTCCGTTTTATTGACACCGCAAAGAAAAACCGCGAAAAACGTTTCCGTTTCCGCGAGTTTTTGTTAGATCTATCTTTCGAAGGTTATCGGGAAGAGGTCTTCGCTAAATATGAAGTCGTCGCCGCTCGTGACTTCGATGAAGGAGAGCTCGTCTCCGAGAAGGAGCACGTTGTATGACACGAGGTAATCGAGGTTGAGCGTACCGTCCACGTCGTTGTATACGAAATCGCCTTCATCGGAGACGGAGTTGCGTTCCATATAGTCATCGACGAAATCCCGAGCGGAGTCAAATCCCTGTTCCGCCGCCGCTTCTTCGAAGCTCATGCCGAGCCCGACGGGGGCATACTGTTCGTAGAAAGCGTATACGGCTTTTGCCATATCGTCCATATCGTATTCGTAACTGTACGTTCCGTCTTCGCTGAACGTAATTGTCAGACCTAAGGAATAATCGCTAAGGTCGAGCCCGTACGCGTCGACCGCTTCATATCCGAGAAATTCTTCGTAATCAAGAACGGCGTACCATTCTCCGGCAATAAGATCGTTGTCGTCGCCTGAAGCTTCGGTGACGTCCGCCGGTTCGGTAACGTCCGCTTCCGTCTCATCATTTACGGCGGCACCGGCATCTTTTGTCGTGTCGTCCGTTTTGCCGCTTTTATCGCCGCATGATGAAAGCGCGAAGACGGATGTGATCAGCACAAGAGACGCGATGATTAACGCCAGTAATCTTTTCATAAAAACACCTCTTAAATAATTAAACTGAATAATGGAGCAAACCCTGATCAGCCGTTTGAGTCAACGCGGTATTCGTCCTTAATATACTCGTACATAACGGCGCCGACGCGGTCGATGCTCGCCTCGCCGTCTTGCGGCATATCGTCGGTTGAGACGCGGACGTAGCTTCCGTCGTCTTCGCGGAATTTGCAAACGGTTTCCGCTCCGCAAAGGCCGATCTTATCCTCGATCTCATCCCATCCGCGAAGGTTCTCTTGTGCTATCACGTCGTAGCATCTTTCGATCGCCTCGTAGGGTACGCGATACGTCACCACGGTCTCTTCTTCGTCCGGTTCGTATTTTTCATAAGTCTCAAGCTTTGCCTCGTATCTGTCAACGTAATAGAGGACTGTTTCCGTATAGCCGTCTCCGCCGACGGTAGCGACCGTTTTCCTGCAGTAATCGACCATCATCGTGTCAGGCTCTATCTCCGGCATATATACCATACTGTTGACCGAACGGCATTCGAGCTTAACGTCGTGCTCCGGCATGACGAAGCTTATCTCAAACCCCTCCTTATCATCCGAATAAGTTGTGTTGAGCCTCTCTCCGTCGAGATAGAAAGCGTAATCCGTATCGGTCGCGATAAGACAGTAATAAACGGTCACCGTCTCGCCCGCGGCGTAGGTCTCCTTTGCTCCCGTGTACCATGACATTTCTCCGTCGTAATCCACCTTGTATTCTTTGGCGCCGCATCCGGAAAGTGCGAACATGGAAAAACCTCCCGCAGTTATGATAAGGATGACAGATACGGCGCGCATCAGCGCCGTCCTAACGCATTGAGTCATACTTACGCCCTCCTTAAAGCCTATTGACTGCTTTTATTTTACAATAAACGCGGCGCAATTTCAAGATTAATTTCTTTTAAATGTTTGAATGGCGGTTGATTTATGATATCAAATAATATATAATCGTATTGAGTTATCATAACTTATCAAAATTTATCGTAAAAGGTGATCGTTATGGCGGGAAAAAGAAAGATCTATATGATGAACGGTACGCACTGGGACCGCGAATGGTATTATCCTTTTCAGTGGTTCAGATTCAGTCTTACCGCAACTGTCGACAACGTTCTGAGCATAATGGAGCGCGATCCCGATTTCCGTTTCGTTTTCGACGGACAGACGATAGTGCTCGAAGACTATTACGAGATACGTCCCGAAAAACGGGAGCTTATAGAAAAATACGTTAAAGAGGGAAGACTGCGCATAGGACCGTGGTACGTTATGCCGGACGAAAACCTCGTCTCGGGCGAAGCGCTGATCCACAATCTTCTTCGCGGAAGACGTCTTTGCCGCGAGCACGGTACGGAGCCGATGAAGGACGGATACGTCGTAGACTGCTTCGGACATACGGCGCAGATGGCGCAGATATTCGCGGGCTTCGGTCTCGTTCACGCGACTCTCGGACGCGGCGCAAACCGCTTCAATACTCCCGCTCACTTCATATGGGAAGCGCCGGACGGAACAAAGCTTCCAGCTTTCAAACTCGCCGACCGAGACGGCTACGGCATCCTCACGATGGTCGCATGGTATATGCCGAAGACCGAGGAGGAAGTCAGAGAAAAGATGAAGGCGATGGTGGACGAAGAGTTTTCAAGAAGCGACGTTCCGATAGTTTTCCTTCTCGACGCTCACGATCACCGCAGACCGAACGAAGTCGCAAAAGACAAACTGATCCCGATAGTAAAAGAGCTTTATCCCGACGCCGACGTCGAGCTTCTCGATCCGGACGAGCTGCCGCGTGAGCTGGCATGCTATATGGATAAACTGCCCGTGAGAACGGGCGAGCTTCTCGACACCGGAAAGACGGAGGAGCCATATTTCCACGTTATCGCGAACGTGCTTTCCTCACGTCCCGACTTGAAACGCGCAAACGACCGCGCCGAGACGCTTCTTGAAAAATGGGCGTCTCCTCTCCAGGCGATAGACCGTGAGATGGCGTCCGTCAAAGCGGGTCCCTGCAACGATACGAAGCCGTTTCTTGACGTTGCGTGGAAGTGGCTCATAAAGAACCACCCGCACGACAGTATATGCGGATGCTCCATAGATGAGGTACACCGCGGTATGCATTTCCGCTTCGAGCAGGCGGATCAGATAGGGCGTCGTTTCAGAGATTACACGGTCGACGCCGCGGCGGAAGGCGCCGAAGAGCGGCGCGAGGGCGAAGTGACCCTCGCCGTATGGAACCCGCTGCCGTACCCTCAGCGCCGCGTCGTCACGGCGGAGTTCGTCTTCCCGAACGATTTTCCGACCTGGGGCGAGCCGTTCGGGTATTTCGAGAGAGTACATAAATTCGAGATCGTCGACAGAGACGGAAACAAGATACCGTACAACCTCATATCCCAGAAGACGGGAGCTTTTGAAGGAAACAAGACGAAGATCGCGTTCGAGGCGGATCTGCTTCCTCTCGGCGCGACGCCGTTCCATATCGCAAAGAGCGACGAGCCGGTAACGCGTTTCTTCGGACGCCTTGCGACGTCCCCGCTCACCGCGGACAACGGTATCATAGGTCTTGAGATAACGCGCGACGGCGCGATAACGATCACGGATCATAAGACGGGCGAGGTCTATCCCGACCTTCTCACATATTACGACGACGCCGAT
>JAFXNX010000054.1 GCA_017529175.1 Clostridia bacterium | reverse complement strand
CGGCATAAAATGAGGATCAAGTACTGCTTTGATCATTTTATAAGCATCCTTTCAGATGAATTAAAGGGGTTTGTACTCTGTGAGCTCGGAAGCCGCGTCCTCGTCGAGAACGAAAACAACGTTGCTTCTGAGTTGGAGAACGGAAGCCTGGCACCAGGGTGTGACTTCGCCTTCGAGAGCGTCTTTGATCGCTTTCGCCTTGTTCTTGCCGTTTGCGACAAGGACGATCTGCTTTGCGTTCATGATAGCTTTGATACCCATGGAAAGAGCATGACGCGGAACTTCGTCTGCGCTGTTGAAAAGACGGGAGTTAGCTTCGATCGTGTTCTCTGTGAGCGTAACTCTGTGAGTTCCCATGATGAATGTGTCGCCGGGTTCGTTGAAGCCTATATGTCCGTTGCAACCGATGCCGAGCACCTGAAGGTCGACGTTGCCTGCCGCCTCGATCGCTTCGTCATAAGCTTTGCATTCAGCCTCGTAATCGTCAGCAAGACCGTTCAGAAGGTGAGTCTCTTTCATGTCTATATTGACTTTATTGAAGAGATACTTGTTCATGAAATATCTGTAGCTCTGATCGTTTTCGGGAGCTATCGGATAATACTCGTCGAGATTGTAGGTCGTGACTCCGGAGAAATCGACCTTGCCTTCAGCGTTGAGGTTTGCAAGCTCGGTGTAAAGACCGATGGGGGAAGTTCCCGTAGCAAGACCGAGAACGAAATGAGCTTTCTTGTTGATCTCGCCGGAAACGATCGCCGCAGCCTTTGCGCTGAGCGCGTCATAGTCCTTGCATACAAATACCTGTATGCCGCTGTTTTTGCCGTTTGAGTAGGCTTTTACATCAGTTGTTTTCATATCTTACCGTACCTCCGATAAATGTATTTATAATATTGAAATTGCTGTCGATGATTATTATGTCGGCGTCCTTGCCGGGCTCAATGGAGCCTTTTCTTGCGTCCTCGCGGATCGCCTTTGCGGGATTCAGCGACGCCGCCGCAAACGCTTTAACGAGACCGACGCTCGTGTTTTCATAGAAATTCTTTACCGCAAGATTGAGCTTCAGCACACTTCCCGCAATCGTTCCGTCCTCAAGCAGACACTTGATACCGGATACGTTGACCGCCTGTCCGCCGAGGTCGTAATGTCCGTCCGGCATTCCTCCGGCTCTCATGCAGTCTGTGATAAGGCAGAGTTTGTCGCCTTTGAGCTTTGCAACGATCTCAAAAAGTCCCTTGTTGATATGGAACGTGTCGCAGATCATCTCGCACGAGACCTCGTCGTGAGAGAGCGCGGAGCCGACGACTCCGGGGTTTCTGTGCATAAGAGGGGTCATCGCGTTGAAAAGATGAGTCGTGTGACGGACTCCCGCCTCGATACCGAGGTTCGCCTCTTCAAACGTCGCGTTTGTGTGTCCTGTCGATACGAGGACGTCGGAGTTTTCCGTAATGTATTTTATCGCGTCGAGCGCGCCGTCCATTTCGGGAGCGATCGTTACGAGCTTTACAATATCGGCATTGTCAACGATGAATTTTCCGTCCGGCGGAAGGATGTGTTCTTCCATCTGCGCGCCTTTTTTCGACGGATTGATGAAAGGTCCTTCGCAGTTGATACCGAGTACGTTCGCGCCGTGATATCCTTCTTTTGCTTTCAGGTCACGCGCCGTTTGGAATGCGCGCTCGATCTGATCCTTTGCGACAGTCATCGTGGTCGGGCAGAAGGACGTAACGCCGTTTGCAACGAGAGACGTCGCCATCTTCTCGAGTCCTTCGATACTGCCGTCGCTCGTGTCCTCTCCGACGTAACCGTGGATATGTATATCGACAAGTCCGGGGGCGACGTAAGCGCCGTGCGCGTCGATGACTTCACAGCCTGCGGGTATTTCATCCTCTTTTACGATCTCTTTGATCTTTTCGTCAAAGACTAAAACGTATCCGTCAAGTATCTCGCTTGGAGTTATGATCTTACCGTTGATTATACATTTCATGACAATACCTCCTATTTTTCCAAATAGTAATTATATCACTATGATTTTGTAAAATCAATAGATAAAATGCAACTTTTCATTATATTTATATATGCGTCAGAGAGGCAGTCCTGCACAGTATTCTCCGTTTGTCGAAACGAGTTTCACGGGAAGCGTTTTGTTCGTGAAGTCGCGCTCTGACGGCACCCTGATCTCAACGTAATGACGGGAATGTCCGATATTGACGCCGTTCTTATACTGTTCGAAAAGCGTGCCGTCGTCGCCGTCTTTATAGTTTTCGATATATTCTTCAAGTATCTGCCGTTTTATATCCGACTGTATACTTGAAAGTTCCGATGCGCGGCGGAATTTAACTTCCTGCGAGACCTGACCGCTCATTGAAGCAGCTTCCGTTCCCGAGCGTTTCGAATACGGGAAAATATGAAGGTGCATAAACCGGACTTTTTTTATAAACTCGACTGTCTCAAGGAACTCTTCTTCCGTCTCTTGCGGGAATCCCACGATCATATCGGCGCTGAGCATTATACCGGGTATGCGCGTTTTCGTTTTCTCAAGTCTCTCAAAAGCTGCTTCGGCGTTGTATTTTCTTCTCATCCTGTGCAATACAGACGACGATCCGCTTTGGATTGAAATGTGAAGGTGAGGCAGAAAAGAGGGAAGAGACGATACTGTGTCAAGAAATGAGTCGGTCAGTACGTTCGGGTCAAGAGACCCGAGAGTAAGACGGGTCACTCCTTCGATCTTATCGGCTTTCAACAGCAGCTTTTGAAGCGCGTCGCGCTCCCTGCGGTCCTTTCCGTAAGAGGCTGTCTCGATCCCCGTGAGAATTATCTCGGGACAGTTTTTAGATATCGTTTCTATCTCGCGCAGCGCGTCGTCTTCGCTCTTTGATCGGACCCTGCCGCGCCCCTTCGGGATGATGCAGTAAGCGCATTTATTCTCGCATCCGTCCTCGATCTTTACATATGCCCTTGCGCGTCTTGCGTGAGATATGGTAAGTCCGTCATATTCGGCGTCGAATATATCCGAAACGCCGATGCTTGCCATCTCGCCGAGGATAAGACTCTTTGCAAAGCGCGGAATATCGCGTTTTTCCGAGTTTCCGGCAACTATTATTCTGTCGGATATAGATTCTGTTTCTTCCTTGAATATCTGCGCAGAACAACCGGTAACTATAATATGATCTGCAAAAGCGGAATTCAGAGCCCGTCGGATCATCTGACGGCTCTTTCTGTCGCTTTCCGCCGTTACGGAACAGGTGTTGATAACGCATACCGACACGCGCTGTCCGAACGGCAGGACCTCAAATCCGAGACGCTCAAACTCTTCCGCCATAGCGTCCGATTCGTACTGATTGGCCCTGCAGCCCAGAGTGTAAAAGGAAACTTTCGGTTCCATGTTCGATCTCCTTCGTTATTACGCAGATTATTTTATCATATCGGAACGATTAAGTAAAGCGTTAATTTGATCAATATTTATATATTTCCCTTGCAAATATTATTAAATTTTGGGGAGAAAGGTCTTGAAATCGTCAATACGTTGTGGTAAAATAATTGACGAAATAAATTAAGATGAACGGAGGGCGGTTGACCGATAATTTTTATTAGGTCAGCTATTTTTTTGCCCGACGCGGGAAAGGAAAATATTATGGGAATTCTTCACGTTATCAACCATCCGATGATCACGCACAAACTGTCTATCATGAGAAAGACAGAGACAGGTTCAAAAGACTTCAGACAGCTTCTTGACGAAATATCTATGCTGATGGGTTACGAACTGACTCGCGATATACCTCTTGAAGACGTAGAGATAGATACTCCCGTCGCTCACATGACTGCAAAAATGATATCCGGTAAAAAAATGGCGATCGTACCGATCCTCAGAGCGGGACTCGGAATGGTTGACGGACTTCTCAGTCTCGTTCCCGTCGCAAAAGTCGGACATATCGGTCTTTACAGAGACCCGAAGACGCATCTTCCCGTAGAGTACTACTGCAAGCTTCCTCAGGATATAGAAGAGCGACTCGTTATCGTCGTCGATCCGATGCTTGCAACGGGCGGAAGCGCTTCCGACGCGATCACGCTGCTGAAGAAAAGAGGAGTTACGAATATAAGACTTATGTGTCTTGTAGGAGCGCCCGAGGGTGCGAAGAAGATCCAGGAGGATCATCCCGACGTCGATATCTATATCGCCGCTATGGACGAGAGACTGAACGAGCACGCGTATATCGTTCCGGGTCTCGGCGACGCCGGCGACAGACTGTTCGGCACAAAGTAATGCGGGAATTTCTGATAAATCAAAATGATAGCGGGCAGCGACTCGACAAGTTCGTTTCTAAAACGGTTTGGGGGCTGCCCCTTTCCCTTATGTATAAGTTTATCCGCAAAAAGCGGATAAAGGTCAACGGAAAGAAGTGCGCAGAACGTCAGATCCTTCAGACGGGCGACACCGTGCAAATGTATATTCCCGATGAATTCTTTGAAAAAAAGACAAAGGATTCGGGAGATGAGTATTCCAGAGTTAAAGCCGACCTTGACATAGTGTACGAAGATGACAATATCATGCTCGTCAATAAAATGCCGGGAGTTCTTTCCCATACCGGAGACGAGGGTGACTCTCGCCTCGCGGACGCGTCGGAACGCGAAACGCTCTTGTTTATGATAAAGGCGTACCTTTATCAAAAAGGGGAGTGGGATCCGACGGCGGAGAATTCTTTTGCTCCCTCTCTTTGCAACAGGATAGACAGAAATACCGGCGGGCTCGTTATTGCTTCAAAAAACGCGCCGTCTCTTCGCTGTATGAATGATATGATAAAGCGCGGGGCGGTCAAAAAGAGATACCTTGCCGCCGTACACGGAAAGTTCGATAAGTGCAGTGACATACTTCACGCATATCTTTTCAAAAATACGAAAACAAAGACCGTAAAAGTCGACGCCACCGCCGTGCGCGGGTCAAAAGAGATCGTTACGGAATACCGCGTTTTATCTTATAACAAAGAGCACGATCTGACTCTTCTTGAAATAACTCTTCATACGGGACGGACTCATCAGATAAGAGCGCACATGGCGTATATCGGTCATCCGCTTCTCGGAGAAGGGAAATATGCGGAAAACAAAGAAGACAGAAGGCTCGGTTACTCTTATCAGGCGTTGTGGTCGTACTCGCTTTCTTTTAGCGTAGCGTCAGGTGAGCTTGATTACCTTGACGGCGAAAGCTATTCGGCAAAGAATGATAAAATACGGTTCCTTGAGTTTTTTCCGGAGTACAAATGAGGATCATTATTGACGAAAATTATGACGGAACGCTTCTCAAAGATTATCTTTACAAAGCGCTCGGCTTTTCCTCCGCTTCCGTCAAAAAAGTTAAATACAGAGACGGCGGCATACTTCTTAACGGAGAGATCGTCACTGTACGGTGCGTCTTACGTCGGGGCGACGTTCTGACTCTTTGCGTTGAGGATACGCCCGAGGATGAAAACAAGTATACGGTCCCCGTCGATATCCCGCTTGACGTAGTCTTTGAAGACGAGTATATAACCGTCGTCAATAAAGCGCCTTTTATGCCGTCGCATCCGTCGCTCGGACATAAAGACGATACCGTTGCAAACGCTCTTGCGTACAGATACCGCGCCCGTCCTTACGTCTTTCGCCCGGTGAACAGACTTGACCGTGACACGAGCGGGCTGATACTTACCGCGAACGATAAGATCTCGGCGGGAAAACTGTACCGCTCGATGATGCGGAAGGAAATTAAAAAATCTTACACGGCGATTCTTTGCGGCGCGCCGGAGGAAGACTGCGGCGTAATATCCGCTTATATGTGCCGCGAGGGCGACAGCATTGTGAAACGGCGTGTCTGTAACGAGGGCGACGACGGCGCGAAACTCGCGATAACCGAGTACAGAGTTTTATCTCGAACAAAGACTCACTCCCTCGTCGAAGCGTTTCCGGTGACCGGAAGAACGCACCAGCTGCGCGTACACTTTGCGAACATCGGCTGTCCGATACTCGGAGATACAATGTACGGATCGCCGTCAGAGCTTATCAACAGACAGGCCCTTCACGCATCCGCCCTTACTTTTCCGCATCCGGCGGACGGCGGGATCATGACGCTTCACGCAAAGCTCTCTGACGATATTGAGTACGCTGTATCTGAATTAGGTTTATAAAACGCTGATTCATAGTATTCAAAAGATTACTAAGATAAAATACAGGCGGGCTGATGCCCGCCTGTGCCACTTTTATCTACCTCATATTTGTGTTTCGCGGCGTTGGATTTTGTTTATTGTCAAACGCCGGATTATATCCGTAAAAGTTCTTTGAATTCATATTCCTTTGCGCAATACTCAGAGCGTCCCCGAAACGCTGGAAGTGGGTCAGCTCTCTCTGACGCAGAAATTTGATCGGGTCGCATATGTCCGGATCGTCGACAAGTCTTAAAATGTTGTCGTAAGTCACTCTCGCTTTTTGTTCCGCCGCAAGGTCCTCCGTGATGTCCGCTATTACGTCGCCTTTTACGCCGATATATTTAGCGTCGAAGGGAACTCCCGCCGCTGAAACCGGATACACTCCTGCAGTGTGATCGACGAAGTAGGTGTCGAATCCCGTTCGCTTGATCTCTTCCATCGAAAGATTTCTCGTCAGCTGACTTATGATCGCGCATATCATTTCGACGTGCGCGAGCTCTTCCGTTCCGATATCGGTAAGGATACCTACGACCTCGTCGTACGGCATAGAGTATCGCTGACTCAAATATCTTGTTGACGCCGCTAGCTCTCCGTCCGGACCTCCGAGCTGGGATATGATTATTTGCGCGTATTTCGGATTCGGATTTTTGATCTTTACCGGGTACTGTAATTTTTTATCGTATAACCACATATCTTTTCTCCTAATTCTCGCAAACGTTCGCTTCGTATTTCCACGGCCACGGACCGGAGATCCACGTCCATTTTGTCATGTCCGTGGCTCCGTTTGCGCTTATCGGTCCGTACGTCTCTTCGTAAGAGGCTACGGCGTCGGAGAGCAGTTTGTTCTGCTCGTTGTAATAAGCGAGAGCGCGGCGGTCATACGGATGTCCGTCGAGATACAGAACGGTTTCGTGTACGGAGAATGCGAGCGACTGTATCGTTTTCATAAGTTTGCATCTGCACGGCTTCATCATCTTCCCATACCTCCGTTTCCTCTGCATGAAGAACGCTCGAACGGAAAGCAAAGATCTGAGAACAGCGTTCCTTTGGAGAGCGCTTCCTCTTCTTCATAAATATCGGAAAACGCCGCCTCCGGCGAGTATATCATTGCCATCGGCGCGTCGCTCTCAACCCACGCGTCGTCTCTTTTTGCGACGTTTGTCATAAGAGCGGAACTGATAAAGGCGCCGGAGTCGATTCGCGACCTGAAATCGCGGTCTATTCGTTCTCTCGGCGTGCTGTATTGATTCATTTGTTTCATTATCCTTTTGTGTTGACCTCCGAGATCTTGATATTGAGAATGATCTCAATTACAGTATATGCCCGCCTGCATAAAACGACAAAATCCGCGAAGGAACCTTCGCGGATCTTTCGTATGTGATTTGATCAAAAAACGCTAACCGATCTGAACTCGGGGAAATCTCTTGCGGACTTTACGGTGATACGTATCTTTTTCGATACAAGACCATCCCAAAGGTCGCGGCATATCGCGCATATCTTTCTGTTGCCGACCGTGTTGCCGTTGTATACAACGTATTCCTGGAGCGCTTTTGCTTTTTCGTCGTAGAACTCGAGCTTGAAGTTTTCGATCCTCTGACCGTCCTCGATCTTTTCACGCAGTTCCACGTAACGTATAACATGAGGCTCGGGAAGCTCGACCTCAAAGACCGCCTGAGTGCCGCTGAGCTTTTGCACAAGTTTTACATCGCAACCTTTTGCAAAGTCGGCGCCGAACTCCTTTTTGAGATGCGCGCCGAGTTCTTTGAGACGCAAGACGTCGCGGTCGTCGATAAGTCCGCGTCTGTCCGGCGGTACGTTGAGATTGAGGCAGGCGTTGGCTCCTACGCTGTTCAGATATATGCCGAACAGCTTTTCGAGCGAATGCGGATCCTCCTCTTCGTGCCAGAACCATCCTTTTCTGATTGATACGTCGATCTCAGCTCCGGCGAAAACGAGCCCTTTTGAATACATGATATTCTGCATAAGACCTATGTCGGGGTCGCAGTTCTGCATTCTGGAAAGGTCACCGACGATCGGAGACGGGGGAGTTTGAACGTCGGCGAAATAGCAGAGT
>JAFXNX010000053.1 GCA_017529175.1 Clostridia bacterium | reverse complement strand
CGTCAGAGTATTGATATCAAGCTTTTTGATACTGTCGCAAACGTCGTTTTTCGCAAGATCGAGAAGACTGATGTTAAATTCACCGGGTCCGTCGCTTGACGCGGTATGTTTGACGGCGGGTTTTCCGCCGCTTTCAGCATCCCCTTCAAGTCCTTCAAGGATCTCCTTTGCGCGCTTTACTATTGCCGACGGAATACCTGCGAGCTTTGCGACCTGTATGCCGTAACTCTCGTCAACGGGACCTCTGACTATTTTTCTTAAGAACGTAAGATCGTCTCCGCGCCGCTTTACCGCGACGTTGTAATTCACAACGCCTTCTATCTCGTCTTCGAGGGAAGTGAGTTCGTGATAGTGAGTTGCAAACATCGTCCTTGCACCGAGTTTGCGGTCTGCGGTGTATTCGACCACGGCGCGGGCTATGCTCATTCCGTCGTATGTGCTTGTACCGCGGCCTATCTCGTCATAGATGATAAAGCTCTTTTTTGTCGCTCCTTTGACTATGGCGGCGACTTCTTTCATTTCAAGCATGAAAGTAGAAGTACCGGAAGCAAGGTCGTCAGATGCGCCGACTCGCGTAAAGAGCTTGTCGACAATACCAATCCTTGCGTATGAGGCGGGAACGAACGATCCGATCTGCGCCATGAGGATTATCAGCGCGGTCTGTCTCATATACGTCGATTTACCTGCCATATTCGGACCGGTTATAAGCATTATCCTGCGGTCCTCTGTGTTCAGTTCAACGTCGTTCGGAACGAAATAAGAATCCGTAACGAACTTTTCGACGACCGGGTGTCTGCCGTCCTTTATAATTATGTCGGTAGTACAGTCAATCTCCGGGCAGACGTAACCGTTCTGTATCGCCGCTTCCGCAAGACTTACGAATACGTCGAGCTCCGAAAGCGCGGCGGCGCTTTTTCTGATACGCAGAGCGGCGTCGGCGACTTTATTTCTGATATCGGAAAAGATCTCATATTCGAGAGCTTTTACTTTATCGGACGCGCCGAGTATCGTCGCTTCCGTGTTTTTCAGTTCTTTGGTTATATATCTCTCGCAGTTTGCAAGAGTTTGTTTTCTTATATAGTTCTCGGGAACGAGATCTTCATACGACTTCGTTACTTCGATATAATAACCGAATACGCGGTTGTTGCCGATGCGAAGATTCTTAATGCCCGTTTTCTCTTTTTCTTCCGCTTCTATACGTCTTATGTACTCGGAAGCGTTGGACATGATGCTTCGCAGTTCGTCAACGTCCGAAGAATATCCGTCTTTGATTATGCCGCCTTCTTTTACCTGGAATGGCGGTGTCTCGTCGATTGCGGCGTCGATGAGCGAGTATATGTCGTCGAGGACGTCGATATCGTTGAATATCGAGGCAAGCTCTTCCGATTCGAGCGGGTCGAGCATTTTCTTTATGTTCGGAAGGACGGCGAGCGTCTGCGCTACGGCGCGAAGCTCTCTTGCTCCCGCGGTGCCGTACGTGATTTTAGTCATAAGACGCTCAAGGTCGAGTACGTGCGACAGCTCGTCGCGCAGTTCTTCGCGAAGAACGAAGTTTGACGCAATTTCGCCGACAGCCCGCTGACGTCTTGTGATCTTTGCGGCGTTTGTAAGCGGATGTTCTATAGTGCTTCGAAGAAGTCTGGCGCCCATGGCGGTGTTCGTCTTGTCAAGCACCCAAAGGAGCGAACCGCGCTTTTCTTTGTTCAGCATCGTTTCACAAAGCTCAAGATTACGTCTTGTAGACATGTCCATTTCGAGATACTGTCTGTTTTCGTATACGTCGAGTTTTGAAAGATAGGAAATATCTGTTTTTTGAGTTTCTTTTATGTATGAAAGAGCGGCTCCAACGGCGACGAGCGCGGCGGAGTGTTCGTCTTCATATCCGGTCTGCCCGAACTGAACGCCGGCGCGTTTGAGCGCGTCGGATACCGCGAAGCGTTCAGGACATATCTCGCTGCATCCGATGCCGAGCTTTTCCTTCATGAACGCCCCGATTACGCGGTATGTTGAAAGATCGACGTTGCATATTATCTCTGACGGCGAGTACGTTGACATTTCGTTGACTATGAATTCCTCGTCCGCGCCGCTTGCGATATCCGTGGCGTGTATTTCCGCGGTCGAGATATCGGCAAAGCAAATACCGCACGCCTCGTTTGAAATATAAACGGACGCGAGATAATTGTTCTTAGTTTCGTTCAGAAGAGAAGTCTCAATAAGCGTTCCGGGAGTAACGACTCTTATGACCTCTCGCTTAACGAGCCCTTTTGCAAGAGCGGGGTCCTCGGTCTGTTCGCAGATCGCGATCTTATATCCCTTCTGTATCAGTTTTCCGATATAAGTCTCGACCGAATGGTAGGGTACGCCGCACATAGGCGCGCGGTTACCCTCTCCGCAGTCTCTGGCGGTCAGCGTAAGATCAAGCTCGCGCGACGCGACTTGCGCGTCTTCAAAAAACATCTCGTAGAAATCTCCGAGTCTGTAAAAGAGAAGATGTCCCTCGTATTGCTTCTTGATCTCGAAGTATTGTTCCATCATGGGAGTGTATGCCATAAGAACCTCCGGTCAGACTTTCCTGTAAACTGAATAATTTATCACGCGATCAATCGCAGCCGTGGCAGGTAGAACAGTCGTGAGTACACTTTTCACGGCGCTTGCCCGTGATCGCGAATTCGAGCTCTTCATATACCGCGTCCGTCATTTCGCTGTAAAGCTCCGACGCTTCTTTGAGACGAACGTAGGCGGGGTCGTTCGTGACTTTTGTGAAGATCTCGTTCATTCTGTCCTGCATGGGCTTTATGACAGAGTCGTCAAGCTCAGGCTTCGTATATTCGGCTGAGAGCGCTTCCTGAAGAGTTGAATACTCGTCGAGAAGAGCGCGTATTTCCGCGTTGTTGTCGTATTCCTCGGACGCCTTCGCCATTTCAATGCAGCGATGATCGGCTTTTATGATATCGCCCGCTTTGTGTATTGCTTCGATAAGTTCTTTTGATAAAATAAGTTCCATGTTATATCTCCGTTTATTTCTGAATTTCTCCGTTCATTGAGAACGTTTCTGCTTTTGTAATTCTGACGTTAACGAAATTTCCTATAACGCCCTTATCCGCCGCGAAGTGTATCGGACGCGGGCTGTCTCCACGTCCTGTGATAAGTCCGTTATCTTTTGAAACCTCTTCCGCGAGGGCTCTTACGGTCCTTCCGAGGAATCTCGAATTCCGTTCGAGCGATATCGGATTCGCAACGTCGAGAAGTCTTGCAAAGCGCTCGCGCGATACCTCCTTCGGTATCTGTCCGTCCATCTTTGCGGCGGGCGTGCCTGTGCGCGGGGAGAAGATGAAAGAGAACAGAGCGTCAAATCTGACTTCCTTTATTAGGTCGAGCGTCGCTTCAAAATCGTCCTCCGTCTCTCCCGGAAAAGCGACAATGATATCCGACGTTATGCTGACGTCGGGAACGGCGCTCTTCAGTTTTTCAACGATCGACATATAGCGCCCGACGTCATAGTGTCTGTTCATTCGTTTTAATATATCATCGGAGCCGGACTGTACGGGAAGATGAAAATGCTTTGCCATCTTTTCTTCTTCAGCCATAGCCGCTATCAGCTTGTCCGACGCGTCCTTTGGATGGCTCGTCATGAATTTGAGGCGGAAATCTCCGTCAAGACGGCATATCATCTTTATAAGATCGGCAAAGTCCTTGCCTTCCGCGGTGTCTTTTCCGTACGAATTGACGTTCTGCCCGAGAAGAGTTATCTCCTTTGCGCCGGATGAGATCAGGCGCTTCGCCTCTTCGAGTATATCATTTATTCGTCTGCTTCTTTCGCGTCCTCTTACATATGGGACGATACAGTACGAGCAGAAGTTGTTGCAACCGTACATGATCGAGAGCCACGCGCTGTGCGAAACTTTTCTGACTGACGGTATACCTTCCGCGATCAGAAACTCCCCGTCCGTGTCGAAACGGCGCCGCTTTCCGGCAAGAGCGCCGAGCACAAGCTCCGGTATCTTGTAAAGGGAACCTGTATCAAAGGTGAAACTGACGTAGGGTATATTGTGCTTGATTTTTTCGGCGATATGAGGTTGCGTTACCATACAGCCGCCAACGGCGATGATAACAGACGGGTCGCGCTCTTTTATATGTTTGTACTCGCCGATGAACGATATCGCCCTCGTTTCGGCGTGCTCGCGTATAGCGCAGGTGTTTACGAATATTATCGATGCGTCGTTCGGATCATCCGATGCCGTGTACCCCATAAGAGCGCACAGACCCGCGATCCTTTCGCTGTCCGCTTCGTTCTGCTGACAACCGAGCGTCAGTATATAATACTTCGGCGCGCGCTTTGCAAAACGTTCGTCCGTTTTAAGTATGTGCGATACTTCGTCAGCGTATCCGAGCTGTTTTGCGACAAGTGCGTCGTCGACATATTTTTCATTGATCGTGCTGTTTTCCAAGGCTTCCTCCGTTATTCTTCCCCTGTGGCAGGCGGCTCAACGTATTCTTCAAATTCTCCGTCCTTCATCAGTCCGCCGGTGAGAATAAGTCTCCCGTCTTTTGTCTGTATCACCGCTTCAAAATCCCCGGGGTGAGTATTGTAAAACTCTATGGCGCCGTCGGATCCTTTTACGAAGAGAGCGGTTGAGAGCGCATCGGCGTATGATGAGTCGGGGCAAATGACAGCGACCCCGGTTATGTCCGTTTCCGCGGGTCTTCCTGTTGCGGGATCGAAAATATGCGAATATTTGCATCCGTCTGCCGTAAAGAATCTTTCATAGTCTCCCGAGACAGACACAAATTGTTTGTCGACGAACACATATCCGCAAACGCGGCTCGTGTCAAGCGCGTCGGTTATGCCGACTTTGAATTTTGCGCCGTTCGGCTTCGCGCCGAATACTCCGACGTTTCCGCCGAAAGAGACAAGACCGTATACTACGTCTGTCGTCGCCAGATACTCGGTCATCAGTCCGAGAGCGTAACCCTTGCCGATAGCTCCGAGATCGAGTTTTGTCTCTCTGTCGAGTTTCTTTACGTTCGCGCCGTCAAGTTCGATCTTGCCGTATCCAACGTGCGAAAGCGCGGATGCGATATCATCGTCCGACGGGATCTCGGGATTGCCGCCCGTTACGTTCCATAGCTTTGTCACGGTTCCTATCGTGACGTCGAACGCTCCGTCAGTAGCGGCGCTTATTTCAAACGACTTTTTCAGAAGATCCGTGACTTCTTCGTTGAAATCAAGAAATACGTCGGACTCCCGGTTAAGCTCCGATATTGCGCTTGACTCGTCCGTTGCAGAGAGAAGAAGTTCTTTTTCTTTGGCAATATCCGCGCAGGACCTGACTATCTCCGAGAGATGAGCGTCGTCGTGATATATCGTTTTTTCTTTCTCGTCCTTCAGCCCCGTATCTCTTGCGAGCTTGACTGTGACCTCTGTGTCCATTGCGAAAAAGGTCGCCGAATAATACTCGGAAGGTATCACTTCTTCTTCACCGCATGACGACAGAAGAGACAGTACCATTATTGACAGGATGATAAAGGACGATATACGTTTGATCATGTGTCGTTTCCTTTCCGTAGATAAATGCGTTCAGGCAGCGATGAAAGTACAGCCCCGGTCAGCGAGCCGAAGATAAGAGATGCGGCTGAGAGCGCGGGGAAGTATGAAAATACGGACGCGTTTGACATCAGAAGCGCGGCGCACGCGAGCTGTCCGATGTTATGAGCGAGCGCCATTGATACCGAAAGACCGATAAAACCGATCTTTGATCCGAAGACTTTTGTCAAAACGCAAAGCGTAATAAACGAGAGAAGCGCGCCGCAGGCTGAAAACGCGGTGGTCGTTATTCCCCAGAAGAGTATCCCGCTGATCGCGACTTTTGAGAGCGATATTACAAAAGACGCGGCGGGCGACAGACGGAAGAATGCCGCGACTACCACGATATTTGCAAGCCCCGGCTTGAATCCCGGCAGGGGCATAAACGATGCGAAGGGGATAAGCGTTTCAAGATACGTCAGCGCAAGCGACAAAAGGAATAGCGATGCGCATTCCGCAACGTATCTCGTTCTAACCGACGACGACGTCAGCTTCATCGCTTGTCACCTCCTCGCCGCAAGTGATTATGACTTTACCCGGTATACATACGATCGATCCGCCGTTCTTTCCGACGGGAGCGCTTGAACGGCATATTCCGTCGGGGCAGTCGCACTCGACGATCGAGATCTCACCGTCTGCAACGACTGCTTTGTAATTATAGCCGTTTGATGAGAATTCAAAAGTTCTGTCAGACTGCAACGACACCTCAAAGCTTTCGTCCGCCGTGGTTATAACAGCGGCGGAAGAAGGGGATGATCCAAAGATCGTGAGTAGGACTGATAATGCCGTTATAACGACTACGGACACAAGTATTATTATGTCGACTATCGTGATTCTTTTTGACGGCATTTTTCGTGTCATTTTTTACTCCGATCAATAAACTAATTATTAATTATACTACTATTTATATTAAAAGTCAATAATTTAAAAGAGGACTCCGTCAAGCGAGAGTTCTCATATAGTTGTTGATTCTGCTTGCGCAGTCAGTGATTATCGCCTCAGGGTCGTTTCGGTCGACTACGACGATCTTTTTCACATCATCGAACGAGGCGATCTCTCCGTCTTTACCGAATACCGGGCGGGAAGACACTTTCATGCCGCACGCATCCGCCTTTATCAGCAACCCCTCAGCGCAAAGGTCCCACAGACCGCACGCCCATGGGATCTCGTGAAATCTGTTCCGAAGCCACGATGCAAGCGGGTTTGAGGATGATAATATGCGGTCGATTTCATCGTCTTCCTTTCTGAATGGCGCAACCACACGTCCGGCGCATACGAGGACTAAATTTTCCGCAAGAGAAAAGAGAAGCCGTCCCGCCTCGATATCGTTATGATAGTTGTATTCTCCGGTGTTAGAATTTCCTTCAAGGTCGTCAAGAGCGAGCCATACGACGATCAGTTTGTCCCGTATTTCGGGGTACAGCGCAAGAGCGCTCGCGATGTTGGTACAGCACCCGGTTATTACTGCAAATACAGGTGTTTCTGAACTCAAAACGCACCGTCTTATATTCTCAGATGCCTCGCTGATTACAGGTTTACCGCGTCTTGTGATATAATCGTCACTCCCGCAGAACGCCGCAATATCAAGTTCTGCGACGCTGATTATCTCATCACACTCGGCTTTGCCGGCGCTCACGGTTTCGGCAGAGTTCTCATTGAACGGAGCCGAGTTTACCGCAATAACGTTTACTTTGTCCGGTGATGCAAGAGCATAAGCGAGGGCGAACTGGTCGTCTCCGTCCGCGCCCGCGTCGCAGTCTATTATGATATTTTTGATCTCATTTGAGTTTATATACTCGATTATCTCTTGAGGCTTCATATCACTTTCTCCGCAAAAATATACTTACATTATACAGTATTGTTACGCCTTGTCAATGAAAAGATAATTAGCTCAAAAAAAGACTTGACAATGCGGATAAAGTATAGTATACTTTTTTGCGTGGCAAGCGAGAGTGGCGGAACTGGCAGACGCGCACGTTTGAGGGGCGTGTGGTTCACACCGTACGGGTTCAAGTCCCGTTTCTCGCACCATATTAAACCCGGCGGCGTCAGCCGCCGGGTTTAATCAAAGAAAGGATAAATCAATATGAAAAAGATAACATCTCTTCTTTCAATGCTGCTTGCGTGAATCGT
>JAFXNX010000052.1 GCA_017529175.1 Clostridia bacterium | reverse complement strand
GCACGCCTCTTTTTGCGCGCGAAATACTTCGGCAGAGCAGCGCGAGCGTTACGGCGAAAACAAACGTCGCCGCGGAGCATATCCACACGGGAACGAGTATTCCGAAAGGGTCCGCGCATCCCGCCTCACGGCGCAGGGTTATAACGGTAGTGGGAATAAGACTGACCGGAGCGCACGACGTCAGAGTCAGCATTATCATATCGTCCGACGCGCGCTCGCCGCAATTATCCCCCATCTTTTTCATGGCGGAAAGCGCAAGGGGAGTCGCGGCGTTGCCTATCCCGAGAAAATTTGCGCAAAGCGCCGAGGCGATCTCCTCCTTCGCGCATCCCGTGGAGTAAGCGTCCGGAAAGAGGTGCGAGAGAAGAGGAGAGAGAAATTTTGCAAGGCGCCGCGTCACTCCCGCTTCAAAGAGCACGTTCATAACTCCGCTCCAGAGGCACATCATACCTGTGAGGGATATGACGACCGTAACAGCGCGCGACGCGCCGTCGAGAGCGCCTTCCGCAAGGGACGACGCAGAGCCCGATGCGAGAGAAAACACGAGGGATACAATGACGAGAATTGCAAAGCTTTTGCCGAGCATAAGTCCCTCCTGTGAAAACGACTGTAATTTGCTTACGCAATTTATTGTATAATATCTTATGAGAAAGAGAGAAGAAAAAGAATGAAAAGCACAGGAATCGTAAGAAAGATCGACGAGCTCGGAAGGATCACGCTTCCCATCGAAATGAGAAACCGTATGGAGATCGGCCCCGGCATCGGCGTTGAAATGTTTTTTGAAAATAACAGTATAATCCTCAGAAAGTACGCTCCGTCCTGCATATTCTGCAACGAAACGGACAAGCTTATCGAATACAGAGGCAGAAAAGTCTGCCGCAGCTGCATCAAAGAGCTGGAGCTTAACAAGTGATCAGGGATCGATTCCCTAACCCATACCTCCTAAAAGAAGAAGCGGGAACTCTTTTTTAAGAGTTCCCGCTTCTTCTTTTACACTTCCGACTCGAGCGCCGCGGTAACGTCGGACCCGGTTATGAGAGACAGGTCGTCCTTTGTCGGCTTGTCAAGCGCGGCGAGGCGGTTTGCCTGCGCCACGATGATCTTTTCATAAAGGTTTCGCACTCCGCGTCCGTTTCCGAAGCGTCCGGCGTCCTCCGCCGCGCTCTTCAGCGCCGAGTGAAGCGCCGATACCGCTTCAGGCGAAACGACGTAACTGCTCTTTTTGCAGTATAGCTTGAATATCTCGAGCATCTCTTCCGCCGTGTAGTCCGCGAAGTCGACGTATTTGTTGAAACGCGATTCAAGACCGGGGTTTGACGCAATAAAGCGTCTCATCGGTTCGACGTATCCGGCGACGATAACGACTATGTCGTCGCGGTGATCCTCCATATATTTCAGGACCGTGTCGACGGCCTCCTGCCCGAAATCGTTCTCGCTCTTCGACGTGAGCGTGTACGCTTCGTCGATGAAGAAGACGCCTCCGAGCGCGGATTTTAATACTTCCGCGGTCTTTATCGCCGTCTGTCCGACGTAGCCCCCGACGAGCGCCGAGCGGTCCGTCTCGACAAGGTGTCCCTTTGTGAGCACTCCGACAGCGTGATAAACGCGCGCCATGAAGCGGGCGATCATCGTCTTTCCCGTTCCGGGGTTGCCGGAGAAGACCATGTGAAGCGATATATCGGCGGTCGGAAGACCGTTTTCACGCCGCATCGCGAAAACTTTTGCAAGATTGACGAGCGATTTTACCTCGCTCTTTACCTCGGTAAGACCGATATACGAATCGAGCTCCGAGATAAGGTCGTCGACGCTCTCGGCGGGCGCGTCTTTTTTTTGCTCCGCTTTTCCGTCCGCCTTGACGTTACTTTGCATAGCGCTTTGCGGCGGAGAACTTACGCCTTCCGGCTTTTTGACGCTCTGACCCGGAACTTTGAGCGCATCCTCGAGGTCGGCGCCGACTCGCGAGAGATTCCGTTCCGTCATCGAGCGGATGATGTCAAGCTGCTCGGCGATTATTTCGTCTTTTCTGTCCGCCATATCAAAGCTCGCAGTTTCCGACAGTTCTCGGGAACGGGAT
>JAFXNX010000051.1 GCA_017529175.1 Clostridia bacterium | reverse complement strand
GTCGGAGGGGTCGCCGCCCTCGTTCTGTTTATTCTTTGGCTGACCGGCGAATACGTGATCTTCTGCCTTATACCCTTTATCATCGCGTATCTCGTTTCCCTCCCCGTGCGGCGAGCGTCAAGCTTCATTTCGCGCCGCTTCGGCGTCGGAAGAAGGTTCGTATCCGTATTCATTATGACGGCACTTGTAGCAGCGCTGTTTTTCACGTTATCGTTTCTCACATCAAAACTGCTTGAAGAGTTATCCGACGCAACGTCTCTCATATCGGATAAACTGTCGGAGGAAAACAATTTTCTGAAGCAAAGCGTCGACTTTTTTGAAGGACTTGCAAATAAGATACCGATCTTCGGCACAGCCGACGGCAACGCCGGCGCGTCGGTCTACGACGCGCTCTCGTCCCTTCTGAAAGAAGGTGCGTCTCGCATAGCGTCGTTCGCGGCGTCCGCCGCGACGGCCCTCCTCGGCAAGCTGCCCGGCTTGATATTTGCACTCATCACGACCGTTATCTCGACAGTTTATTTTTGCGCCGACAAAGGGGCGATACGGGCGGAAGCCGAAAATTTCATCGGCAAACGAGGGGCGAGCCGGCTGTGGAGGGTAAAGCGCCGTGTAAACCGCGCGCTCTCGCAGTATTTGAAGAGTTATCTCGTCATGATGCTGATAACTTTTTCCGAACTGTTACTCGGATTCGTTATCCTCGGAGTCGACAACGCGCTTCTCATATCCCTTATTATAGCTTTTGTTGACCTTCTGCCCGTGCTCGGGTCCGGAGCGGTGATGGTGCCGTGGGCTCTTATCGAGCTGTTCGTCACGGGGAACACGCGTCTCGGAGCGGGGCTTCTCATAATGGTAGCCGTTATGTACGTCGTGCGTCAGTTCGCGGAACCCCACGTCGTCGGCACAATGATCGGCGTCCATCCGCTTCTCTCGCTGACCGCGGTATACGTCGGTTACGTCATATTCGGTTTTGCGGGGGTGATCTTTATGCCGCTTACAGTATACTTTATCAAGATCGCAATTTCGGAAAGAAGAGAAAACATCCCCGGCAAATAACGCCGGGGATGTTCTGCATTTGCATAAAATCTTTTTTATCTGTCTTCTCTGAAATATGAGAGTCCGAGACTTGCCGGGGGCTGATTCTCGCGCTTCTTTCTCGCGCTTGTGATGATAAGAACTATTATCGTTACGATGTACGGCGCCATCTTGAAAAGCTTGTCGTATCCGTGCGGGAACTTTATGCTCAGATTGAGCGCCGGGATGAGGTCGTAAAGGTTGAGAAGAAGTCCGAAAAGTATCGCGCCGAAGATCGCAAGGTTAGGTCTCCATATAGCAAATATGACGAGCGCTATCGCGAGCCAGCCGAGAGGACCGATATTGTCGTTCGACCAGCCGTTCTTGTCGATGCAGTAGTAAAGACCGCCGAGTCCCGCTATCATACTGCCGATGCAAGTGGAAACGTATTTGTATCTGTTGACGTTGATGCCCGCCGCGTCAGCCGTCGCGGGATTCTCACCTACCGCGCGCAGATGAAGTCCGACTCTCGTGCGCTTCAGAACGTACGCGCAGACGAGGGCGATCGTAATACCGACGTAAACGAGGAATCTGTACGAAAGGAAGAGCTCGCCGAAGACTCCGAGCTTACTTGCGAAAGGCAGAGTCGATTTGAAAAGCTTGCTCGTCTCGTCTATTCTGACCGATGTAAGAGAGCTGTTCGAGAGCTTGATTATAGAAGCTCCGAAGAAATTGCCGATACCGATGCCGAACGTCGTGAGCGCAAGGCCCGTTACGTTCTGATTCGCTCTGAGAGTAACCGTAAGAAAACAGTAGATCAGCCCCATCAGAAGCGAGCCGAGAAGAGTTGCGAGGAGAGGCAGAAGGATCATAAGAAACGAGCTTCTGTTCGGTACCTGCTGATAAAAGAACGCCGCGATGACGCCGGAAATACCGCCGACAGCCATAATACCCGGTATACCGAGATTGAGGTGTCCCGATTTTTCCGTCATGATCTCTCCGGTCGAGCCGAAGAGAACGGGCATACCGTTGTTGATGGCGTTTGCAAGTATATATATGATCTTGCTGATAATCATTTCTTCGCCTCCTCTACGGTATTTGCGGGTTTTGATCTGGATTTGAACTTGATCTCATAATTGATAAAGAATTCGCATCCTATGATGAATAAGATTATGATACCGATAACGATGCTTGAAAAGTTGTCGTCGAGCTGAAGGTTTTTGGACGAGGCGACCTGTATCGCGCCTTTTTCAAGGAATACGATAAGGAATGAAGTCAGCACCATATAGAGCGGGTTGAAGTGCGCCATCCACGATACGATTATCGCGGTAAATCCGCGTCCGCCTTCGACCTCGGTCGTCATCGTATGATGAATGCCGGAGACCATGAGAAATCCCGCAAAGCCGCAGATCGCGCCGGAGAGAATGACCGTCCGGATGATAACCTTCTTAACGTTGATCCCGATATATCTCGCGGTATTCTCGCTCTCGCCGACGACCGATATCTCGTATCCGTGCTTTGAATACTTTAAGTAGATGAAAGACAGCACGGTAAGAACGGCCACTATGATGATGATCAGTAGGAACTTGTTGCCGCCGATCTCGGGGAGCCATCCGATCTTTGATTTTCTGTTGATAAGTCCGATGACGTCGTTACCGCTGTTCTTCGACCATCTGAAGCAGAAGAACGCGACAAGGTTTATTGCTATATAGTTCATCATCAGAGTGAAAAGAGTTTCGTTTGTGTTCAGATACGCCTTGAATATGCCGGGGATCAGCGCCCATACGGCGCCCGCCGCCATCGCGCAGATTATCATAGTGACGAAGAGAAGCGGCGTCGGAAGTACGTCTGAAAATACCCTCAGACACGCCGTCGTCGCAAGCACTCCGGCAAGTATCTGACCTTGCGCCCCGATATTCCAGAAACGCATTTTAAAAGCGGGGGTCACGGCAAGGGCGACGATCAGAAGGATCGCGGTATCCTGGAGCAGGTTCCACGTACGAAGACTGTTGCCGACGGCGCCGTCTACCATCGCCTTGTACATCTCGAGCGGATTCTGACCGGTCATAACGAGAGTTACGAGCGCGACCACCATAAGCGCGACTATGACCGCGGCGACTCTGATGAGCCACGCCTTCCACCAGACTATGGCGTCTTTTTTGATGATATGGAAAAGCGGCTCGCGTACTTTTGCGGCTTTTATTTCATTATTCACCGTCAGCACCTCCGTTCTCCGTTTCTTCAAGTTGGCTGAAAGACTTCGTCATCAAAAGACCGAGTTCTTCTTTTGTGGTATTTCTCGCGTCAACAAGTCCTGTTATCCTGCCCGAGCCGATCACGAGGATCCTGTCGCAAAGCTCGATCAGAACGTCGAGATCCTCGCCGACAAATATCACTGCAACGCCGTTATCCTTCTGCTGATTGAGCAGATTATATATCATATATGATGAATTTATATCAAGTCCGCGCACCGGGTACGCCGCCATAAGCACTGTGGGAGTCGAGGCGATCTCGCGCCCTACGAGCACCTTCTGTACGTTTCCTCCGGAAAGGCGGCGAACGGGAGTCGTCACGCTCGGAGTCACTACCTCAAGACTCTTTATGATGTCGCACGCAAGATCCTTCGGCTCTTTTCTCTGAAGGAATGCGGACTTCCCTTTTTTGTAGCTTCTCAGCATCATATTGTCGATGATATCCATATTACCGACAAGTCCCATGCCGAGACGGTCCTCGGGTACGAACGAAAGGCGGACACCGAGCTGTCTTATCTGCATCGGAGTCTTATCGCGAAGACTTTCGTGTTCTCCGCTCTTGGGATCGACGTAAGTGATCTCTCCGGACTGGATGTGCTGAAGTCCCGCTATCGCCTCAAGCAGTTCGCGCTGTCCGCTTCCCGCGATACCGGCGATGCCGAGTATCTCTCCGCTTCTTGCTGTGAACGATACGTCGTCAAGTACCTTCGCGCCTTCTCTGTTTATACAATCAAGGTCGCACACCACAAGGCGGTCGACAGGATCCTTCGGCTCGCTCCTGTCAATGTTGAGGTCGATCTTCTTTCCGACCATCGCCTCTGTCAAAGACGCCTCTGTCGCATCCTTTGTATCGAGAGTGCATATATATTCTCCCTTGCGGAGCACTGCAACCCTGTCGGAGATCGAGAGAACTTCGTGGAGCTTATGGGTTATGATAACGATCGCTTTGCCGTCGTCCTTCATTCTTTTGAGGATGGCGAAAAGCTTCGATGTCTCCTGCGGCGTGAGAACTGCCGTCGGCTCGTCGAGGATAAGGATATCCGCGCCGCGGTAAAGCACCTTGATGATCTCGACCGTCTGCTTTTCGGATACTGACATTTCATATATCTTTTTAGTGGGGTCAATATCAAATCCGTACTGCGCCGCGATCCTGCTGACTTCTTCCGACGCCTGCTTGAGATTGTATTTTCCTTTAAGTCCGAGAACGATATTCTCGGCGGCGCTGAGAACGTCCACAAGTTTGAAATGCTGATGGATCATTCCTATACCGTAGCGGAAGGAATCCTTCGGGGAAGTTATAACGACCTCTTTACCGTCGATAAGAATGTGACCGCTGTCCGGAAAATAGATACCGGAGATCATATTCATAAGAGTAGTCTTACCGCTTCCGTTTTCACCGAGGATCGCCATGATCTCTCCGCGGAATATGGAAAGGCATACGTCTTTATTTGCGACGACTTTGGTGCCGAAGCGTTTTGTTATGTTCTTCAGCTCAATAGCGGGGATCTTCTCCATATGCAAACCTTTCTTTTTTTACTTTCAAAAAATGAGCGGCTGTCCGCATCATCTTTTGAATATAAAAACAATTACCCGATAAAACCTTAAGGCGGAGCAGAATGCCCCGCCTGCGGTTTTAATCGTTATGATCAATACATTGCGTTGAGTGTCTCGATGCCGTCGATCATTACGTTGAAGTAAGGAGCGGAACGGAATTTGGATTCTTCGAACGCGCCGTCGATGATGACTTCCGTGTCACCTTCGTATGCTTCGTCTGTGTCGACGTCAGCCATGTAAGTGTCAAGCGTCTTGCCTTCTACCGTGAAAGTATCTGTTGCGAATACTTTGAGTTCTCCCGACTCAAGCTTTGCC
>JAFXNX010000050.1 GCA_017529175.1 Clostridia bacterium | reverse complement strand
CGCGGTCTATCCGGTCGTTTATGTCATGATCGACCTTCAGATCATGCTTCTTGCCGTCGCCGCGGTCTATGACAGAGTTCTTTACGGCTTCGGAAGATTCTTTAAGTTCAAGCCTTCGGCGGAGACGGTTCTGTCGATCTCGACCGTGCTTGCAATAGTATATTCGATCATCGTTGCAAAAAACGCGACGCCTCCCGAAGAGCCG
This sequence comes from Clostridia bacterium, assembly GCA_017529175.1. Next base: position 1,898 of record JAFXNX010000050.1, on the reverse strand, counting down.
ACGCTCTTTAACTTCCCGATAGCTTTTTGCGCGTTCATGATCGCCGTTCACTCGTATCTGACGATCAAGCGCGAGATATTCAGTTTCAACGTAGTTTCGTCTAAAAAACCGAAATTTGCTCTTCGCAGACTCTCTCCTTCCGACGCGGTAATGGAAGCGGCGGCGTTTGAGGACAGCGAAGACGAGCTCGGCGATATCCTCAAGATCGAGAAGGTCTCCTTCGTCGACGGATATTTCTACCGTACGGAAAGCACTTTGCCCTCAAACAGCGCGGTCATTTATATGTGCCTCGGTTTGGCAATAGCGCTCGCGGCGTTGTTCGGAGTATATTCCGCCATGATCTCAAAGAGCGTATCTTCAGCCATCATGATGGGTTACGCGGCGTTCGTTTCTGCGGTCCCGATGTCTGTCATAATGGCAAACTCGTATCCGTTCTTTAAAGCAAATTCGACCTCATACGACAATAACAGCACGATAATCGGCGAGAATTCTCTCGAAGAGTATTCCGGCGCGTCAGTTATGTCTTTTGACGATAAGCTCGTTTTCCCGTCTGTCGGAGTAAAAGTTCAAAACATAAAAGTATATAACAATTACAGATTTGACAGAGTTCTCTATTATGCGGCAAGCGTATTCACCAAGACCGGTGGACCTCTTTCCGACGTTTTCGAGCTTGCAACGGTCGAAATGGGATATTCGGAAGACGTTCTTCTGACGGGTATCGGCGACGGTTATCTGCAGACCGAGGTCGACGGCAAGTCGATAATGTTCGGCAAAGCAAACAACCTTCGTGAACTTGACATAGACATACCCGAGGAGATCAGCGCCGACGATGACGAGGACGACACCGTATCGGTGATGTATATGATATTCAAGGGCAAAGTCGTTGCGAAAATGAATATCAGATATCTGCTCGACAGCGATTTCGAGTACATAGTAAAACAGCTCGCCGGAAGCGGAATGTCGGTTTGCGTCAAGACCCTTGACCCGAATATCAGCGAGGATATGATAAAGTCCAAAGTCAAACTCGACAAGTATCCGATGCGCGTCATCAGATATTCGAGCCTTGACGAGGTCGCATACGAGGCTGAGAGGGCTGACAGCGGCGTCGTTGCAAGAGGCTCTTCAAAGGGACTTCTCGAAACTGTCACATATTGCGACAAGGTCCTTGACGTCAAGAGAACGAGTTCGTTCATATCCATGCTTCAGACGATAATCAGTATCGTTATCCTGGCGGTAATTCTTCTGTCCGGCAGCTTCTCGTCGGTAAGATCGGTATTCTCGGTCGCGATCCAGGCGTTCTGGCTGATACCCGCGTGGATCGTTTCGAAAGCGCTTCTCAGATGAACATTATTTGAAAGGTAAGGGCGGAAGCGGCAGTTTCCGCCCGTTCTTATGCAATGCGCGAAGATATAAAAAGCTTTATTTCAAAGGTGCGCCTGCCCGGAAGATATACGGGGGGCGAGACCGGATGTGTCATTAAAGATCCGAAAGACGTAAGGCTCAGATGGGCGTTCTGTTTTCCCGATACATACGAGATAGGGATGTCCAACCTCGGAGTCAAGATACTCGCAGGCGTTCTCAATGAAATGGACGGCGTATGGTGCGAGAGAGTTTTTGCGCCGTGGGTGGATATGGAAGCGGAAATGAGAAAGAGATGCGTTCCGCTTTTCGCGCTCGAGAGCGGAGACGACGTTGCATCGTTCGATTTCGTTGCGTTTTCTCTGTCTTACGAGCTCTCATATTCAAACGTTCTCAATATGCTCTCTCTTGCAAACATCCCTCTTTTGTCGAAGGACAGAGGCGACGGTGAAGGAGCTGGCGGGCTTTGCGCGGGTCAGCCTGCGGCCGGGCGAAGAGAAGCAGGTGAGCTTTACGCTGCGCGCTGACCAGCTGGCGTT
>JAFXNX010000049.1 GCA_017529175.1 Clostridia bacterium | reverse complement strand
TTCTACGAGGCGCCCGTGACGGATATCTTCTTCAGCGTCCGGAAGGGGTATGAATTCCTCGCGGACGAGCTGGTGGCCCGTTCGGGGTGCTTTTTTTGTGTTAATTCTCATTTATAATTATTAAACCAATCACGTTAACAGATAAACTCATATTGTCAGTATAAAAAATAAAATCTTATCAGTATTAAAAGTGTGTTTACACCCGCGATATTTTTCTGTATAATTGAATCAGAAAAGCAAAGCGACAGGAGATGCGGAAAATGGAAATGAAACTTGCGGATAATATAAAGAAGGCGCGAAAAGAAAGGTCGCTCACTCAAGAACAGCTCGCCGAGGTGCTGGGCGTGACGACAGGCGCGGTCTACAAATGGGAGGCAGGGCTCTCGGTACCTGACATTGAGCTGATAATGACGATGGCGGACTTCTTCGACACCTCCGTCGACGTTCTGCTCGGTTATGAAATGAAGGATAACAGACTTGGCGCGACAATAAAACGGCTGCAGGAATACCGCCGCAGAAAAGACCGCGAAGGGCTTAAGGAAGCGGAAATGGCGATAAAGAAGTACCCTCATTCATTTGAAGTTGCAAAAGAAAGCTCGTATCTGTATATCTGCTTTGCCGTCGAGAGCGGAGAACGCGATCTTTTCTGCCGCGCGCTGGAACTGCTTGAAAGGTCGCGTCTGCTGCTTCCGCAGAACACTGATCCGCAGATCAGCGAACAGACGATCTGCGGGCAGATGTCTACCGCGTATCTCGGCTTGAACTCGGTCGATAAGGCGGTCGAACTTCTGAAAGAGCACAATTCCGGCGGGCTGTATAATTACAGGATAGGTCACATTCTTTCTCTGAACGGACACGCGGAGGAAGCGATACCGTATCTTTCGGAAGCGTTCTTAAATATCGTCACCGATCTGATAAACACCATCTCCGGTTATATCAACGTTTATTTTACTCGCAAAGACTACGCTTCCGGCAGCGACATCCTGCTTTGGGGAATTAATCTCTTTTCGGGACTTCGAAGCGGTGAGGCGCCGAGCTATCTCGACAAAATCAACTGCGCTCTGCTGACGGCGCTTTCTTTTGCGCACGTAAAGAGCGGTCGTGAAAAAGACGCGTGCGATTCCTTAACGATGGCAAAAGAACTTGCCGCGTTCTTCGACGCGTCCCCAGGTTACGACGAAAGAGGGATCAAGTTTATCGAACGCGTCGACGGTTTCGAAGCGGCGTATGACGACATGGGCTCGACGGCGAAAGAAACGGTCGTCAATCTTGTAAACACGTTTAAATGCGAAGAACTCTCAGCGCTTTGGAGGTCCGTCGCAGGAGAAGAGGACAGTAAAAATGAATAAAAAAGAACTCAAGGCGCTGCGCCGCCCGTTTATCAAAGAACTTTTCCGTAAAAACAAATTCAACCTGACTATGACCGTGATCTCGGGTCTTCTCGCCGTGGGATCAAATCTTGTCATATCATGGCTCATAAAGGAAGTTTCCGATTTGATCTCGGGCAACTGCCGCTACGGTTTAGGGACGCTTCTTATCATAGCGGGAGGCGCGTTTGCGCTGCTGATGCTAAGCTGGATGCTCGACCGCCTCTTCCTATCCGAGTTCCACTCAAAGGCGATGAGGCAGTACAGGGCTTACGCCTTTGACCGCCTTATGAAAAAGGGCGTTCAGGCGTTCTCAGACGAGAATTCCTCGCTGTATATCTCCGCTCTTTCCAACGACGTGAACACTATCGGAACGGATTTCATCGGCAAACTTCAGAGCACGATACAGGTGGGCGTCACGTTTGTCGGAGCGCTCGTTCTCATGATCCTTTACAGCCCTTTGCTGACGCTGATCGCCGTCGGATTCTCGCTTCTTCCGATCGTCGTTTCGATCCTGCTCGGAGGGAGCGCTGCAAAGGCGGAAAAGGACGTCTCCGATAAAAAGGAAAGCTACACCGGTATGATCAAGGACGCGCTTTCGGGATTTGCCGTCATCAAGAGCTTCAAGGCGGAACGAAGCATCACCGGAATACATAACAAAAGCAACGATGACGTCGCCGCGTCGTCGAAAAAACGCACTAACATAAATATTCACGTCGGCTACGCTTCCACCCTTGCAGGCGGAGTTCTCCAGTTCGGAGTCTTCTTTGTCGCCGCCGCCCTCGCACTATCCGGAAGGGGCGGGATCACCGCGGGTACCGCTATCGTATTCGTACAGCTTCTGAACTACGTCCTGGCTCCGATCCAGACGTTTCCCGCGTTCTACGCCGGAACGAAGGCGTCTCTTGCGCTGATCGACAAGCTCGCAGGGGCGCTGGATAAAAACATACCCGATGAGGGAGAGCATATCGA
>JAFXNX010000048.1 GCA_017529175.1 Clostridia bacterium | reverse complement strand
TCCCATCATACCTCTTTAGCCATCGGTATACGTATTGCCGATTTACGTTGTACCTTATTGCTGCTTTTGTTACTCCGTTCTTCTTTGCATATTCGATTAGGGCTTGACGAAACAGCATCTTTTGTGTTACAGTATTCATGATGAGTGGGTGACCTGCCTTTCAGTTGGTGTCAGCAACTATACTGTATCACAGGTTCTCTCATTCGTCATCTCTTTTTCCCTTATTGTCACACATCTATTGTAATCCTACAATAAATTATGGAAGAAAACAGCTCAAGCTATTGACAATCATAATGCGTAGTTGTATAATTGTATACATAAATACAACGGAGGGATCGTTATGCTTGAAATATCGAACAAGACTAATCTTCTCGAACAGAAAAGTTATTACTACTCATTACAGGACGTTGAAGATCCCAACCTTTACAGGGATATATACAGCTATGACGAAGTGCCGAAGGTTGCGTTCAACCACCGCCGCGTTCCTATGGGGATGCCGGAGGAGGTATGGATCACCGATACGTCCCTTCGCGACGGGCAACAGTCGGTAGAGCCGTATACGGTCGATCAGATAGTAAACCTTTACAAGCTGATGTCGAAGCTCGGAGGACCGTACGGCATAATCAGACAGACTGAGTTCTTCGTTTACAGCAAGAAGGACCGCGAGGCGCTCGAGAAGTGTCAGGAGCTGGGACTCAGGTTTCCGGAGATCACGACCTGGATACGCGCGAACAAGGAAGACTTCAAAATGGTGCGCGATATGGGAATCAAGGAGACGGGTATCCTTGTCAGCTGCAGCGACTATCATATTTTCAAGAAAATGAAGATGACGCGTTCGGAGTGTATGAACCACTATCTGAAGGTAGTTTCCGAGGCGTTTGAAACGGGGGTCGTCCCGAGATGCCATCTTGAGGATATCACGAGAGCCGACTTTTACGGTTTCGTCGTTCCGTTCGTCAATGAACTTATGAAAATGTCCGAGGACGCGGGGATCCCTGTGAGGATCAGAGCTTGCGACACTCTCGGTTACGGCGTGCCTTATCCGGAGGTCGCGCTTCCGAGAAGCGTGCCGGGGATCATCTACGGTCTTATGCATTATTCGGACGTCAAGAGCGAATATCTTGAATGGCACGGTCACAACGACTTCTATAAGGCGGTGACTAACGCGACGACCGCGTGGCTGTACGGAGCGTGCGCCGTAAACTGCTCGCTTCTCGGTATCGGCGAGAGGACCGGCAACGTGCCGCTTGAAGCGATGGTATTCGAGTACGCGTCGCTCAAGGGCTCCTTTGACGGAATGGACCCGACGGTCATCACCGAGATCGCGGATTATTTCAAGAATGAGATAGGCTACAAAGTGCCTCCGATGACGCCTTACGTCGGACGCAACTTCAATATGACAAGAGCCGGCATCCACGCAGACGGGCTTCTCAAGGATGAGGAGATATACAATATTTTCAATACGGAAAAGATACTGAACCGTCCCGCGTCGGTAATGATCAGCAAAACGTCGGGACTTGCGGGTATCGCGTACTGGATCAACGGAAACTATCACCTTACGGGCGAGCGCGCGGTAGACAAGCACGATCCGCTCGTCGTTAAGCTCAAGGAGTGGGTCGACGCGGAGTACGAAGGCGGAAGAGTCACGACGCTGTCCGCGTCCGAGATCGAAGCGAAGATCAAGGAGTATGCGGGCGACAGATTTGAAATGAGCGGAGGGAGCGATAAATAATGATAGAACATAAAACCGTATCTATAGCCGGGCAGGTATTCGAAAACCTTGAAAGAGATATTCTCAGCGGAAAATATGAACGCGGCGACATACTGACCGAAACAAAGCTCTCGGACGAGCTCGGAGTAAGCAGAACTCCGATAAGGGAAGCTCTTCGCCGTCTTGAGCAGGAGCACATGATCGAGATCGGATCAAAGGGCGCCGTCGTAGTCGGTATCAGCGAAGAGGATATCGACATAATATACGAGATAAGATGCAGGATAGAAGGGCTTGCCTCCCGTCTTGCCGCTCAAAGAGCGGAAGCGGGCGAGGTCGACGCGCTCGGGCAGACTCTTGAACTGCAGGAGTTTTACACGGCAAAGGGAAACGCGGAGAAGATAAAGAACGAAGACAACGATTTTCACAAGCTGATCTATACGATGTCGGGATGCACGCCGCTTGCGGACACTCTTGAGGAGCTTCACAAGAAGGTAGTGAAATACAGGCACGCGTCGCTGTCCGACGCGGGACACTCGGAAGAGGCGCTCGCGGAACACAGAGAGATTTATGAGGCGATACTCCGCCGCGACGCGGACGACGCGGAAGCTGCGACAGTCAAGCACGTAGAGAACGCAAGAGAGCGTATAAGAAAGGGTAAGGCGTGATATGGGATATACTATAGCTGAAAAAATAATCAAAGAACATATTATTGAAGGAACGATGGAGCGCGGGAGCGAGATCGCGCTGCGAATAGACCAGACTCTGACGCAGGACGCCACGGGTACTATGGCTTATATCGAATTTGAGGCGATAGGTATACCGAGAGTCAAGACGGAGCTTTCCGTCGCGTACATTGACCACAACACCCTGCAGTCCGGATTTGAGAATGCGGACGACCATCTCTATATCCAGTCGGTAGCGAAAAAGTACGGCATCAGATTCTCCCGTCCCGGCAACGGTATCTGTCATCAGGTGCATCTTGAGAGATTCGGAAAACCGGGGAAGACTCTGATCGGTTCCGACAGCCATACGCCGACCTGCGGCGGTATCGGTATGCTCGCGATGGGCGCGGGCGGTATGGACGTTGCTGTCGCTATGGGCGGCGGCGCGTACTACATAACTATGCCGAAGATGTATAAAGTCAATCTGACAGGTAAGCTCTCGCCGTGGGTGAGCGCAAAGGACGTGAGTCTTGAGATCCTTCGCATTCTGTCCGTCAAGGGCGGCGTGGGAGCCGTGATCGAATGGGGCGGAGAAGGTATCAAAACGCTGTCCGTGCCTGAACGCGCGACTATCACGAACATGGGTACCGAGCTCGGCGCAACGACGTCGATCTTCCCGTCCGACGACGTTACGAAGGCGTTTCTCGAGGCGCAGGGAAGAGGGGATGATTTCACTCCTCTTGACGCCGATCCCGACGCGGTATACGACAGGATAATAGATATTGATCTTTCGACGCTTGAGCCCCTTGCGGCTTGTCCTCACTCTCCCGATAATATAAAGAGTATCAGAGAGCTTGCCGGCACGAAGGTCGACCAGGTCTGCATCGGTTCCTGCACGAACTCGTCTCTTCGCGATATGCTTCGCGTCGCGGCGATCCTTAAGGGCAAGAAGATATCGGACAGCGTCAGTCTGTCGATATCCCCCGGATCAAAGCAGGTGCTGACCGCTCTTGCGGACAGCGGCGCGCTCTCCGACATCATAGCGTCCGGCGCGAGAGTTCTCGAATGCGCGTGCGGTCCGTGTATCGGAATGGGATTCTCACCGAATTCAGCAGGCGTATCCCTCAGAACTTTTAACAGAAACTTTGAAGGCAGAAGCGGAACGAAGGACGCGGGCGTATATCTCGTATCTCCCGAAGTTGCCGCCGCATCCGCGATAAACGGTTGTATCACCGATCCGAGAGACCTCGGAGAGTACCCGGAGATCAAAATGCCGCAAAAATTCAAAGTCGACGACAGCGCGGTGATAATGCCCGCCGATGCGGAGCACGCCGACGCCGTTCCCGTCATCAAGGGTCCGAATATCAAATCGTTCCCCGACACCGCGCCTCTTGAGGACACTCTCGAAGCGAAGCTGACGCTCAAAGTCGGCGACAATATAACGACAGACCATATCATGCCGGCGGGTGCGAAGATTCTTCCGTACAGGTCGAATATTCCGCATTTGTCTAAATTTTGCTTCGCAGTCTGCGACGAGTCGTTCCCGGAACGAGCGAAAGAAGCGGGAAAGACGATCATCATCGGCGGCTCCAACTACGGTCAGGGTTCATCCCGCGAACACGCCGCGCTCGTACCTCTTTACCTCGGAGTTAAGGCAGTTGTCGCAAAGAGCTTTGCGCGTATCCACGCGGCAAATCTTATCAATGCGGGTATTATACCTTTTACATTTGCGGAAAGTGACGATTACGACAAGCTGGAGCAGGGAGATTTGCTCTCGATCAGCGAGCTTCATGAAGCGCTTGAGACCGGTCGCGCGATCCTCTTCGACGAGACGACCGGACTCGGCATACACGTCGTTTGCAACTTCACCGAACGGCAGAAGGAAATAC
>JAFXNX010000047.1 GCA_017529175.1 Clostridia bacterium | reverse complement strand
ATTGTTGATACCGTTTGCAATTATATTATAATAATTATCCCGGTAAATGTCAATGTATTCTCTGAATGTTGACTTTCAGATATACTTACCAGAACGGTAATTCGATTGATGCGCTCATTGTAAACCTCCTTTTTTCTGCGCCATGACGTTTATACACTTCGCCGATCATGATGAGGAAATCGATTGCAATTTTCCCCCCATCACTTACTCTAATCATCAAAAATCGCAAAAATAGCAGGTTTTTTGGAAATGTTTACAATTTGTTTACAAAAGAAAAGATCCGAAAACGGAAATCATTCTCGGATCTTTTGATTTTCAAAACCGCACCTTAAATCAAGGCTCGATTTTGCTTAAAAACACAACAAATAAAATATACAAGCATAACGAAAATATAGCGAAAATCAATTATGATTATTCAATTTTTTATATAACACAAAAGCTGATCCGCATATCAAAGCAATCATAGTCATCACAATACATACAACGACCATTTCTGCATTTTTCGAGTCTCCCATCTGAGGAGATTTGGTTTCGTTGTCATTCTTTACCGCAGTTTGCTCTGACGTTTCCGGTATAGCCTCTGCTGCGTCGATCGTCAATGCTTGCGCATCTTGTTTTTCTGTTTCAGCCTCTTCGGATGATCGTTCACTATCGGTTGATTCTAAATCGGTTTCCGGATCATCCGGATAAGCAACGGCGGCCAACGGAACTTCAGTTTTTATAACGAAATCGAAACTGTTAATATATTTTACAATGGAAATATATTCGTCTATCTCTGCTTCGGTATAATCGTACTTACCATTCAAGCCGTTCGGATCATTGACTGTTAAACGTATTTGATACAAATTTTTTGTCGTATATTGATCAGGAGGGATTATTTGTTCTATTCTGTCTTCAATTCCAGGGAAAAGCGAGGGCGTGATCTCGTTATCATCTATGAATCTTGAAGAAATATATACATAAGCTTCACAAATTAAATATCCGCTGCCTTTTTTGCCGTCGTTTTTATAGTAAAGATAGTTGTCATAATTCTCCCAATCTTCTACCGGATCAAACGGCTCGATATTTGACTTGATCGGTTCTACGAATTGTATTGTATCAAGTTTTTCTAAATACTTGATGATCCCGATATATTCGTCGATATCCTCTTTAGAATAGTTCGGTCTCTTTTGAGCGAATTCCGGATCACGTTTAAAGGAGATCAAGTAACGGCCTAAATCAATATTTTTGACATTGTCGATCATATCTTCGATCTCGGGGAAAAACGAAGGATCGATCTCCTCAAGCGTATTCTCGTCTGTCGTGAAAATATCCAATACTCCGTCAGTTGTGTAGCCGGACGTTTTTGTACCGTCGTTTTGATAGTACAGATAGTTTTCATATACTTCCCAAGGCATCGCTTCCCCCTCGGCGAAAATACCGAGCGGCATAAAGGCAGCAGACATTACAAGCGACAACAAAATTAAAACAATTCGTTTCATCTTTTTATCCTCCTAAATTATAATCATTAATCAAACAATTCGATGCGAAGTAAGGAATAATCGATATCTCCAAATAGGAATTCAAGGAACTCTTCACTTGACATTTCAAGCATTTCTCTTTCAGTAAATACATTAATTCCCGTTCCATATAAAATGTCGTCTTCATTTGTCGGATTTGATCTAAAGACCGTACCTATGTTCAAATAGTTTTGTAATGCCGAAATATCTTGTAAAGTTACAAAACCACTCATATCAAAATCTGCACAATACTTTTGCACAGTAGTCAAACTGATATATCCTGAAAGATACTGTTGCAGCATCGTTATATCAGACGAATCGATTGCTCCATCCCCGTTAATCTCCCCTTTAATATATATATTAAAGATTTGAGATTGCAGACCTGTATAATGATCAATCGACAAAATGCCGTTGTAATTCATAAGCGCTTTCCCGCTTCCCAAATTGATTATAATATAATTGCCGCTTGTAACTTTACTTATTATCCATTTCTGAGAAACGCTACCGGTTGAGGTGTTAAAAGACAACGTATTATTTGAATAGTCCAAAGCTTTATTGCTTGTCCTCTCCGTGATCGTCCAGAGTCCGTTACTATCAGAAGAAAAACCAAGTGTCGTTCGCCCATTGGAAGAAATGCTCGATAGGACGGCGTCCGTTCCGCTCAAAGATATATCCTTTGTAGTATCAGAGCTCGAAACGACCTCACCGTAAGCAGTTTTATTGTTTTGATCAACTCGATTCAAGACAAATAATTGATCTGTCTTGTTGTCATAATATCTACCTGACACCGAGTTATTATGTTTCCACCAATAATCGCCTGTTCTGTATGACACGATTTTAGCCGTATAGTTCGAACCTGTTGAAGTCGTATTGTTCAACTGCCATATTTGCGATATATCACTGTTAGAATAATGTTTCTGAACTAAAGAGTGATAGTCACTTGCAAAACCGATAGAGTTACCGGAACTAAGACTAACAAATCTATAACCGTCGCCACATTTGTAAATATAAAACAACTGTGATTTATCAGTACTATTTGCATTTGCAATGTTAATACTGCTACCATCACTCATTGAAGTTCCGACAGTGATTGCTTTCGTTTGATTATCATTCGATAATATTTGATATGTTCCGTCAACAATCGTATCGGTTACCGGGACAAGCATGAACTTTTGACTATCGTCATTATCTATTTTGTTATCCCTAAGATAAATGGTATCATCATCATATTCTATAGCGGTATTAGATGTTCCATTTATCTTATAATATCCATCTTCCGTTTGAGTGATTATAAAAATTGTGCGAGTAGATTTAAGAAGTATATTAAATAAATCTGCACTATAATTCAAACTAGGATATTTTGAACTTTTGATTATATAAAATCCTGTGTTTTCATAGTAAAACTGAAACTTTTGATCTGCATTAGTGAAATCAATTGCGTTTACTGTCAGCGGTATATTTGACTTGACCAAAGAATCATCAAGAGTAACAGCTTTTCCGGGATCGTTTTTTGGAATAATCAAATAGTCTGTACTCCCTTGAATGACAGAATACTTTTGATATTCAATATCTTCATAACTCGGATCATACGCATCACTGCATGTTGCAACTTCTATATTGCCAAATCCATCATTGTAATACTTTAAATAACCTTCAGTATAAACGTTCTCAATGTAATAAGTACCTGATACAAGAGATATATTCCATAATTGTCTCTCCGACCCGTTAGCACTTGCAAAGTATACTGATTCATCAATATTTGCTTGTAATAAATCGCCTGATAGTACATCTTTTATTGTATATAAGCCATACGGTTCGCGATTAAAGCAAAAATGGTGAGCAATTGAATCTTTATCATCCAAATTATATAAAGTATCAGTAGAAATGTCAATACCGTACGTTTTAGAAGAATTCATCGCATAGCAATAACCCCTTAATGTATTGCCTCCTTGTCCGTAATAGTTATTATTATTTCGATCCAATTCTTCAAACAAAAACCTTTGAGAATCTTTCCCGTTATAGCAATATCTCGCGTAAAATTATCGTCAGGATCTGAAATAATATAGTTTTCTATATTCTTAATATCAATATCAGGGAAAATATCTTTTGTTATTTTAACAGTAGGATCACTATACTCTTTTTTTAAAGTGACCATTACAACGTTGTCTTCAAAATCGTCATTAATGTCAAATGAAACTTCTTTATATTCTTCAATACTCTCAATTATAGGAGTATTTTCATTTGCAACAACAGCAAAAGACACTGACTGCACATTAAGCACAAATATAATTAATGCAACTAATAATGATAGTATTTTATTAAGTATCTTCATAATTCCTCCATTAATTTGATAATCAGAATTTTGTTGTTCGATTGTTTTGACTCATAGAAGTATAAGGCTTTAACAAGCGATTTTACAAATACGGCAAACGGAACGATAATCTCATAAACCGCTCTCCCTTCGATCGAATTTGATTTTTATGTTACTTGGGAGAAAAATGCAATTCTCCCCCTTACATATACTCTAATCATCAAAAATCGCAAAAATAGCAGGTTTGATTTGCGGAGTTTACAAATTGTTTACAAATTCAGAGAAAAACCGGGCGGTGACCCGCCCGGCGTGATGAATGTGAAATATTTAAGGGAAAGACCGAATTAAATCAATGACATAGTATTCTTTCTGAATTTGTCAGAATTTCCACATAATAATCACAATTTGATCTCTTGCAGTATGTGACATAATATGTGTTTCTAACACATTTCGGTGAAGTTGTATATACGTTATGTGCAACTCTCGACACCGTTTTATGATCGATAAGATGATTTCCCGCGGCGCACTCTGGATTCAGCATAATTGAATCCCCTCCGGGAGATTGAAGACCCACTCCTGCGAGCTTATCCGCAATAAACTGCATTTTTTCATAGCTGATATCCGTCGGATCCTCAAACGTGACTTCCACCTGTCCGTTATTGTAATAAAAAGTCACCGGCTCGCCCTCTGCGAAGCTGCCGAATGGTACACAAAATGATATAGCAAGTAATACAAGCGTGACCGAAATAATTTTTAACGATCTCATTCTTTGATTTCCTCCATACTGTTTAGTATTTCAAGTGATATCTCATATTTATTTGAACCGATTAAATAAGATGATCCGTTATAATTAAATTCAAACTGATATCTCATCTCGCCCGGTCTCATCAAATCTTCGTATTCCGACACGAAAACGTCAAAATCTCCTATTCTTTCCCTTTCGTATTTCACATCAACATATCGTTCGCATGTTTCAATAGTTATACTTGCAAAAACATCCTCTTGATCAATTGATATACAACCGTATTTATATGTTCCGAAATCTTCGTAATTATAAGTCATTTCATATTTATTTTCCAAACTTAAGGGAAATAACACTCCACGTACGTCGATCAGTTCGCTTAGCTGACGAAGAGACGTGATATCGACATACTTTATCCATTTACTGCTGCTGTATTCATTATCACCTACTGTCCGGGTTTTTCCGACCTCGGTATTATCAACAATTCTTCTCTCTTCAAGCGTCAATCGGGTAGCTAAATATCTAAACTCATGAGCCGAAGAAGGAAGGGCGAAGAAGAGAGAGATAATAATAGCCGCGGGGATAAGCCATTTGAGCGCCGGCGCGATTCTTCCCCTGTCCGGGCGTTCTTCTTCGGAAAGAGACGATGATAGCGCTTCGCGGCAACGATCGATCTCATCCTCGATCCCGTCGCCCGCGCCGCAAAGGTCGATCAGCGCGTCCGCCGCCTCGGCTATCAAGTCGTTGTTCCGTAAAAGAGGCGGCTTTTTCTTTTCCGCTTCAAGTATCTCGCTTACGGCGGCGATCAGTTCCTCGTCGCACTCGATGCGGCGTCTCTTTTCATACTTTTCAAGTCTTTTCTCAAGATAACTCTTCATTCCTCTCCCCCCTTTTTTATACAAGATCAAATTCATGCTGTGAGATATATTTCTTGATCTTCTCAATTCGCAGCCGCACGGTCGAATAAGGAATACCCGTCCTCGCCGCGATCTCCTTCAGCGCCATAGATTCCGCAAAGCGGAGTCTGAATATTTCTTTTAAATCATCCGGCAGCTCTTGATATATCTTCTCAGCGTACTTTTCGTCGTCATAGCGGCTCTCGAAATAATTATCGGTGGTGCTTAGCTTCTCAACGCTCGAATAATAGCTTTCGAGCGGGACCTCGCGCCGCCTTCGCTCTTCTTTTTCGGAGCGAAGCCTCTTTATTACGTTGTCCGCGACGCGGTATAAATACGCGTCAATGTGCTTTCCGTTAAGATTATCCTTCTTCTTCAATACTATCACGCAGACCTCGTTTACCGCTTCTTCCGCAAGATGCCGGTCGAAGAGCAAAGACACGAAACAATATTTGAAGATCTTTTCAAGATATGATGTAAGAAAAGCGTCTACGTCCTTCTTTTGCATATATCGCTCCTAAGAATCTCAAAAATGCCGATACTCCCGCTAAATCACTGCTACATATATGTAATCATTAAAAATCGCCAAAATAGCAGGTTTTCTTCTATTATTTACAATTTGTTTACATTTGCAGCGCGCACAGCAGCGCCGCTCGACGCAGCTAAATTCGCCCGAGAAGAATCTCTTTGACGTACTGCTCTCGTGATAACGGGATCCTTCACTTCGTTCAGGATGACGTCGGGGGGAATGTTGTTCTGAGGCGCATCGTGCCGAAGAATCCCGTTATCACTATAACAATACAAACCCTTTTCCAGACCGCTTGATTTATACAACCGAATACGATATAATAATCACCGGGGTGATTTGATGAATTATTATACATATATTCTTACAAACACAAACAACAGGGTGATGTATATCGGTGTCACAAACGATATAAAACGCAGAATGTATGAACACAAAAATAAACTAATCGACGGTTTTACGAAACGATATAACGTCCACAAACTTGTCTACTTTGAAACATATACGGATATAAACCTTGCCATCCGCCGTGAAAAAGAATTAAAAGGATGGGTTAGAAATAAAAAGAACGCGTTGGTTGAAAGGAATAATCCTAACTGGGATGATTTATCTGAAAAATGGATGAATTAACCCTTTCTGTCATTCTGAGGCGCATCGTGCCGAAGAATCTCTTTGACGTACTGCTCTCGTGATAACGGGATCCTTCACTTCGTTCAGGATGACGTCGGGGGAATGTCGTCATTCTGAGGCGCACCGTGCCGAAGAATCCCTTTGACGTACTGCTCTCTTGATAACGGGATCCTTCACTTCGTTCAGGATGACGTCGGGGGGAATGTCATTCTGAGGCGCATCGTGCCGAAGAATCTCTTTGACCGCAAAACTCGGTCAGTTAAGATCATTATATCCGCCTTGATCCCATAAAAACATAGCCCGAAAACGCACGCGTTTTCGGGCTTTAATATTTTGGGTTTCCAAAGGGACTTGTCCCTTTGGTGGGGTTTCGGGGCAAAGCCCCGCTAACTCTTCACCGATTCAAGTTCTATCTTTTTCTTCTTGTTGTGCTTGTAAACGTTGACAACGACGATCGCGGCGACGCAGGCAACGATAAAGATCACGACCGTGGCGGGGTTGGAGTTCCCGCTCGACATGATGTCTGTCCAGTTCTCATCGAGCGCCTTTGCGGCGGCGTCGGAAAGAGCGTGGTAAACTTCACCCTTCGCTTTGACGTCCTCGTCGGGGTACGAAACGGAGTTCTGCGTCTCCTCGTCGAGGTATTCGAACGCTTCGGTGTGCGGAGTCGAATAGCAGGTATACTCGCAGTTTGCGAGCGCGACTTTCGTTTCGCACATATAGTTTATATACATTTCCGCGGCTTCCTTGTTCAGAGCGCCTTTCGGAATGCACATAGCGTCGGTGTAAATATTCGTCCCTTCGCGGGGAACGACAAACTCAAGATCCGGGTTATCTTCCATCATCGTTATCGCGTCGCCCGCGTAGTATACCGCAAGCGCCGCCTCGCCGCCGCCCATCTTGTCAAAGACTTCGTCGGCAACGTACGCCTGAACAAGCGGCTTTTGTTCTTTGAGAAGCTCCGCTGCTTCGGCGATCTGTGCCGGGTCCTCGGTGTTGTAAGAATAACCGAGACGCTTTTCGGCAATTCCGAACGCGTCGCGCGGACTTGAGAACATCAGGATGCTTCCCGTGTATTTCGCATCCCAGAGAATATCCCACGTTTCAAGATCGTCGTTCTCGTCGATCAGAGTCGTGTTGTAAATAATACCGACGACGCCCCACATATAAGGAACGGAATACTCGTGCGTCGGGTCGTAGGAAGAGTCGATCGTATCGTCCATATATTCCACGTTCGGGATATTCGAGAAATCGAGCGGCTCGAACATATCCTCGTTTATCATACGGGATATCATATAGTCGGAAGGAATAACGATGTCGTACTTCGTTCCGCCGCCCCGCAGCTTCGCGTAAAGCTCCTCGTTCGTTGCGAAAGTGGAATAGTTCACGTTGATACCGGTGAGCTTTTCAAACTCCTCGTTCGTATCAAATTCTCCGTCTCCCTCGTCGACCGAGATATACTCGCCCCAGTTGTAGACGTTGATCGTGATATCTTTGCCTTTGAATTTCTCCCAGTCGACGCTGTCTGAGATCTCGGGAACTTCTTCCTCGCCGCCCTCTTCTTCGTCTTCTGCGACCTCTTCTTCGATCTCATCGTCCGGAGGAGTCGGAGATTTCCAGGTATAGAAATAATACGAGAGAGCGCCGAGCGCGATCATAAGCGCTATTACAAGACAGATTGACTTTTTCATACCGCCGCCCCCTCCTTCAGCTTCTTCTGACGTTTCGAGTCAGTAATGTTCATAGCAAGAAGGATCGTCAGCACGACAAGGAATATGATCGTCGAGAGCGCGTTGATCTCGGGGCTGACCTTCTTTCTCGTCATCGAATAGATCGTGACGGAAAGGTTTTGCGACTCCGCTCCGTGAGTGAAATAACTGATGACGAAGTCGTCTATCGAATAGGTTATGCTCATAAGGAATCCTGTGAGCACTCCGGGCATGATCTCTGGAAGGATCACCTTTCCGAAAACGCCGCGCTGTGTGCATCCGAGGTCCTGAGCCGCCTCGCAAAGAGACATATCCATCTGCCTCAGCTTCGGCAGAACGTTCAGTATGACGTAAGGCACGCAGAACGAGATATGCGCGAGAGTCAGCGTTGCGAATCCCATATCGATCCCGGTGAAAACGAATAAAGGCATAAGAGATACGCCCGTTACGATCTCCGGGTTCATAAGCGGAAGATATGTGAAGTACATAACGATACCGCGCGTCTTCTTTTTCATATTGAAAATACCGATCGCGGCGGCAGTCCCGAGGATCGTCGAAATGATCGACGCGATAAGCGCGACTATCATCGTAACTCCGAGACTGTTGATTATCGTTTCATTGTGGAAGAGCTTCGAGTACCAGTCGAGAGTGAATCCCGTCCATACCGTTCTGCTCTTCGACGCGTTGAAGGAAAAGACTGCCATGACGGCGATAGGAGAATATAAGAAGAAGAACACTATCGCCATATATATTCTGTTTATATGCTTGTTCATACTATCACCGCCTCCATTTCTTCGTCGTCAAGGGAGTTGGTGATGCTCATGCACACAAGGATAAATACCATGAGCACGAGCGATATTGCCGATCCGAGATGCGGATTGTACGACGCGCCGAGGAACTGAAGGTCGATAAGGTCGCCTATCAGCATATTCGTGCCGCCGCCGAGCATCTTCGAAATAATGAACGTGCTGACCGCGGGAACAAAGACCATGGATATACCCGAAACGATGCCGGGCGTCGAGAGCGGGAGCACTACTCTTCTGAATATATTTCCGCTTCCCGCGCCGAGATCGCGCGCCGCCTCGATCGTACTGTTGTTGATCTTCGTCATTATCGAATAGAGCGGGAGGATCATGAACGGCAAATAGTTGTATACCATTCCGAGAACGACCGCTCCCTGCGTGTTGATGAACTGATACGGACCGAGCCCGAAGAGCCCGAGGAACTTGTTGAGAAGTCCGTTGTTCTCGAGTATCGTCATCCACGCGTAAGTTCTGAGTAAGAAGTTTATCCACATCGGAAGGATCAAAAGAAAGATCATCATCTTCTGTTTTGAAACTTTTATTCTTGAAATGATATACGCGGCGGGATATCCGAGCACGAGGCAGATCGCCGTCGCTATCAGCGCGAGCCAGATCGAGTTGATGAGCGTCGGCATATAGGCGCTGACCGCGAGAAGGTTATCAAGCGTAAAGATCGTCTGCTCCGCGAACATATCGTCCGGCAGCTCGGCGTCTTCGCCGTTTTCTTCGTAAAACTCGGTCGTGATCTCTTCGATTTGTTCGTCCGTAAGACGGTTTCCGTCCTTATCTACCGTCACGGTCGTCGTGCAGGCGAATACCGCGATCAAAACAAGCGGAACGATGATAAATATCGCCATCCAGACCAAATAAGGAGATGCGAGAAACTTTGACTTCTTGTTCAACTATTGCTCCGTTTCCCCGCCGGATTGTAAATGTATTCGGGCGTCCGCCCGCGAGACGAACGTTACGACGGATACGTTCAGCCCCGCAAAAATAAAATGCTAAATAGAATTGTATCAAATATCTTCGATATTTGCAATATATTTTTATAATTTTAGTGATTTTTTTGAAAAAGAAAGGCTCCGTGTTTTACGCGGAGCTCTCTTTATATTCAATTTTCAATATCATCCCGCGATCATTTGTTTCAGATAGGACAGATCCATCAGATTCACCACGCCGTCCTCATTCGAATCGCAAGCGCGGACGTCATACTGACCTTCCGCTCCGGCAAGATAGCCCTTGAGCGCGGCGATATCCTTCAGCGACAGCATTCCGTCTCCGTCCGCGTCCCCTCTCTTGACCGAGGAGAGATCATACGGAGTTGTGAACTGGTACAGATCTTTCGTATCCTCGGTGAAGTTCGGACTGCTGTAAACGTCTATCGTGAACACGCCTTCCTCGGCGGTAAAGCCGTAGATCCTGAAGCTTGCGTTGTCCGCGGGATCGTATACGTATACTGCGGACGATCTTCCCGACTCGGGGTCGTACCTCATTATCTTATCGGGCAGCGAATAGAACATATTTGTGCCGTCGGACCCGAGACACGAGAAGTTTCCTATGTAGAGCCCGCCGCTCGGCGCGCGCCACCTTCCGACAAGATCCAAAAGTTTGGTCCTCTCGCTTCCCGACCATTCGTAAAGCGCCGCCTCTGCGTTGTTTATATAGTAGAGCGAGCCGCCATACGGTATGAACGACGAGTTCGACTCGCCCCAGAATTCGTTGTCGTATGTAGTGGCGACCGGAGAGTCGTCATAGTCCGTCGCGTTGTGATCGCTCGATTTCATTTTATCTGTCGAGCACAGAAAATACTCGTGAGTCACATAACCCGTGACGTCGCTCACCGGATCGTCCCACGTCACGTCGACGTGGTACTTAACGCCGTCGATATATACGATATTCCACATATGCCCGAGACTGTACGAGTCGCAATAATAATTGTCGATGCCCACCTCGTCAAGCAGATAGCTGTACGCCTTCGTATATCCTTCGCAAACGCACTTTCTGTCAACGAACGCGCCGTATATGGAATAGTCGTTGTCCGTAAGAGTTCCCGCGTAAAAGTTATCCGTGTCGTATTCGCACAGGACCGCAAGTCTGTCGTGAAGCACGAGCGCCTTCTGAACGTCGCTCATCCATGTATTATCCTTAACGCCTTCAAGAAGCTTTTGCGCGACCTCGAGAGACGCGTCTCTCATTTGATAATAAACGTCACTCGTGTATTTGTAAACGAATTTAAGCTGTTTGATCTTTTTATCGGATCCCGTCCCCGACGACGTTACGCTGATCGCTTCTATATGGAACGTCAGAGGATCGCCTTTTCTGATAAAATTGTTCAAAATTCCGAAAACCGTTTGATTCGACTTTAGATTGAAATTTGATACGTCGCATACCTCGCGGCAGTTTCTGGTCGCTCCGTAAACAACGTTTTTCAGCTGTTCATACTGGTGTTCCGTAATGCCGAGCTCCTCGGTGTAGGCCTCGACCGACGCCATATCGTTATAAAAAGTCTCTTCCGGGAAAACGTCTTCGTACCCCGCCGCGGCGGAGACGGTCAGAAGAGATATCAAAATCAAAGAGGCAAATAATCTTTTGATCATGACGCGGCTCCTTTAACAAATACTTATCAACTGTATTATACTATGACGCCGACTGTTTGTCAATCTTCGCACCGGTCCAAATTATCGAAGGTTTTGTAATTTTTTATTTTTGTTTTTTATCTTTGAAGATAAGAGATGCGCAAAATCCGAATATCAGCGCCGCCGCGCACCCGCCCGACGCCGCGGTGAGCTCTCCCGTGAGAAGTCCTATCGCGCCTCTTTCCGCTATCGCCTCTCTCATTCCCTTCGCGATAAGATAGCCGAATCCTGTCAGCGGCACCGTCGCTCCCGCTCCGGCAAAGTCGACGAGGTATTCGTATACCCCGATCCCGCCGAGTGCGACTCCGGCGACGACGTAGCCGACAAGGATGCGTGCCGAGGTGAGTTTCGTTCTGTCGATCAGTATCTGCGCGACGGCGCAAAACGCGCCGCCGACGATAAACGCCTTCAAATACTCCATTTTCCCCTCCGTCATAACGATCTTATTCTGACAAGATGCGCGATCGACGGGATCGTGTTTCCCTGCCCCACGCTCATCGCGTTCATCAGCGCCCCGGTCCCGACGAAGAGCATATCGCCTATCTCCCTTTTTCCGAGAAGCGGCAGATACTTCGCCGCCATCACGACGGCGCTGCAGCCGCATCCCGACCCTCCGCTGTGCATATCCTGCCTTTCGATATCGTATATCTCAAGTCCGCAGTCATCGTGATGCGTCGATATATCATATCCGCGCGCCGACATAAGCTCGCGAAGGAGCGACGAGCCCTCGCTCCCGAGGTCCCCCGTAACGATAAGGTCAAAATCATCCGGCGCGCTTTTGCTCTCTTCAAAAAAACTTATGAGAGTGTCCGCCGCCGCTGGCGCCATTGCCGCTCCCATGTTGTTTAGGTCGTCCGTCGCGGAGTCGACGATCCGCCCGAACATTCCTTCCGCAATACGCGCGACGGCGCCCTTCGGGTAAGGCGCGACGATAAAAGACGCCGCCCCCGTCACCGTCCACTGAGACGTCGGAGTGCGCAGCGCCGCGTACTCCACCGGAAAGCGGAACTGTCTTTCCGCGGAGCAGTTGTGAGACGAGGTGACTGCGATCGCAGTATTTTTTACAAACGAAGAAAATACCGCCGCCATGAGCATACTTTCGGCACACGTCGAACAAGCTCCGAAAAGCCCCGCGTTAGGGATGCCGAGGCTGATAAGTCCGTGAGTCGACGCTATGCACTGATTGATAAGGTCTCCTGAAAACGCAATATCGACGTCCTTCGCTTCCATGCCCGCTTTCGATAGCGCGCCGAGAGCGGAAAGGCGCTGCATCTCGCTCTCCGACTTTTCCCAGGTGTCCTTTCCGAACGTATCGTCGGCGTCGTCCGTATAGTCAAAGAGGTCTCCGATCAGCCCGTCGCGCTCGAGCGTTCCCGCCACGGACTATGACGAGATGATATACGATGCGTCAGTTTTGATTATCCCCATAGCCACCTCACGTTATTGACGAGACGATCATATATATCGCTCCGTACAGCGCGCCGGAGGTGACGCCGTAGAGTATCACGGGACCTGCGACGGTAAATATTTTCGCGCCGACGCCGAGCACGTAACCCTCGGTCTTCGCGTCTATCGCGGGCGCGGCGACCGCGTTTGCAAATCCCGTTATCGGCACGAGCACACCCGCGCCGGCGACTCTCGCTATTTCGTCGAAGACTCCGAGACCGGTGAGAAGAATTGCCGCGAATATCAGCGTCACCGAGCACATAAGAGAGGCGTCGTCATTATTCATTCCGAACGATATATACATATTTTTGAGTCCTTCGCCCGCGGCGCACACCGCGCCGCCGGACACAAACGCCCTCGCGCAGTCCTTTATCAGAGGAGACTTCGGCGCGTGGTGTTCGGCGTATTTTTTATATCTTTCGTCCATACCGTTCTCATTCCCTTTTCTTTTTCATATATTGTTCCACGGATATTTACTTGTTATACGATCGCGATTGACATTTGATGCAAATGGGTATATAATATCAGTAAGCAGAAAACGGAGGTTATACTATGGACTTCAACGATATAAAAAAAGCTGTCGCACAGACCGCTGAGAGCGCGGGAAAGAAGGCGTGCGACGCGGCGAATAAAACAAAGATCAGATTTGCTCTTGCTAATATGCAGTCCGATCTTGACGAGCTCTACGAGGAACTCGGCAGACTGTACTACAATTCGTTGTCGACCGGTACGTCTAACGGAACGAAAGAATCCGCGGTGATAACGAAGATAGATTCTCTCAAAGCCGACATGGAGATACTCAAAGCCGAAGTCGGCGTATTCCCGAGGAAGGGCAAGCTCTGCGCCGAATGCGGCAAGACCATTCCGAAGAACGCATCGTTCTGCCCGTACTGCGGCAGCGAAGCGGATTGAAAATTCCGTCCCCCTATTGACAAAACCGATCTATTGTGATACAATCACTGTAAATTTTACAAAAGCGATGATGGGAAGTTACGTCTCGACCCCGTTTTCAGAGAGCCGCGGTAAGGTGAGAGCGCGGTATCCGGACTTGACGTTTGTCGTCCCGCAGCTTCGGGAAGAAAAGCAGTTATAATGCCTATTAGAACCCGACGTCGTCTCACGTCACGAGAGAATGAAGCGCGCCGATTCCGGCGAATTCAGGTGGTACCGTGCTTATTTTGCACCCTGAAATTATCAGGGTGCTTTTTGTTTTGAAAAATATAAATCAAGGAGAGATAAAAATGAAAAAAGAACTGCCGAAGACCTACGCGCCGTCGGAATTCGAGGACCGGATATACCGCGACTGGTGCGAAAACGGCTACTTCACCCCGAAGATCGACCCCGAACTGAAACCCTATTCCATCGTGATACCCCCTCCGAACATAACCGGACAGCTCCACATGGGTCACGCTCTTGACAACACCCTTCAGGACATCCTCATAAGATATAAAAGAATGAAGGGATTCTCGACACTCTGGCTCCCCGGCACCGACCACGCGTCGATCGCAACGGAAGCAAAGATCGTCGAAGCGATGAAGAAAGAAGGACTGACGAAGGACGACCTCGGACGCGACGGATTTCTTGAACGCGCATGGGCATGGAAAGAAAAATACGGCGGAAGGATAATCGAACAGCTCAAGAAGATGGGTTCCTCCTGCGACTGGACGAGAACACGCTTCACTCTCGACGATGGTTGTTCCAAAGCCGTTCAGGACGTTTTCATGCGTCTTTACAACAAAGGACTCATATACAGAGGCGAGAGGATAATCAACTGGTGTCCT
>JAFXNX010000046.1 GCA_017529175.1 Clostridia bacterium | reverse complement strand
GCTCGACGATATTTACGGCTTCGTAAAGTTCTCTTTCCGTAACGCCGTCGAGGACTCCGGGAAGAAGTTCCTTCGCCGCGGGAAAGATCAGGTTGCAGAACGCCTTGCTCCTGCCTATCCTGTTCTCGTAAAACCTCGATACGGACTCATGCATACCCATCGTCATATTGCTCTCGATATGGTGATCGTGATGAGCGGCGGGTATCGCCTGACCGAAGAGCGCGTGTCCGCCTTCGTGGATTATCGAGTACATACTCGAAGCGAAAGAGTTCTCGTGATAGTGCGTCGTGACGCGCACGTCGTCGCGCGCGAGGTCGGACGTGAACGGATGCTCTGTCGTTGCGAACATACCTCTTGTGAAATCATATCCGATGGTATCGAGAAGATACTTTGCAAACCTTTTCTGCGCTTCGTCCGAAGCGCTCCTCCCCATAAAGTCGCGTCTTATCACTTTGCGGCTCGCTTTTATCTTTTCAAGGAACGGCAGAAGACGCTCTTTGCAAAGTCCGAACGCCTCGTCGCAATCGCGCGTCGTGACGCCGCGCTCGTAGTCGTCGAGCATCTCGTCATATGCGTCGGGCATAGCGCCTTCTCTCAGCGATATGCTCTTCAGATTGACGTCCCTTACCTTTTCAAGCGACGGAGCGAAAAGCGAGAAATCCGATTTGTTCTTCGCTTCGAGCCAGTCGATATACGCTTTATTGAAAATAAGCGACATCTCGTGGTCGAACTCGGGCGTGATGTTTTTGATCTTTCTGTATTCCCTCATCAGTGTTTCGGCAAGACATATGTCGAGGTCTGACAGGTCGCCGTCGTTTCTGTGTTCGTAAAGATACAGGACCGCGGAAATGAACTCTTCCGATTTATACTTCTTGTATCCCTCGTTCGATAAGAACGCCATCGTCTCGCCCTGCTTTTCCATAGCGGCGGAAGGGCATACGGTCTCAAGGTCAAAACTCAATACCGACGCTGCGTGAAAATATTTCGACGCTTCTTCGAGCGCATCGTAAACTGTCTTTAAATTCTTTTCCGTTAATTCGTTCATCTCATTCACCTTTCCTCTTTAAGATATAATATCTCGGCGCTCTCGCGCTCGCCGCTGACAGTAAATATAAGTCCGCGTTTTAGCTCTTCGCCCGTATAAGTCTTTCCGGTGTATACGTCGCGGTACGTCTTAGCGGCGTCCGCCTCGGATATTTTCAGCTTCTTTACAGCGCCCGCCCCGGCGTCTTCCCTCTCGATAAACGATACGAGAAATTCATCCCTCTCGCTTGACGCGAAGTAATAGGCAAAATATCCTTTACTCTGCGGATCCGTCAGAGGATAATAGTCGCCTTCCCTCATCAGATGTTCAAACGATCTGTATTCCTTGACCTGACGCGACATCTCGCGCTTTACGTCGTCTGTCATATTGAGTATGTCAAGTTCATACCCGAGCATCCCCGCGACGGCGACTTTGTATCTAAAATCGAGCGCGCGAAGGTCCGCCCCGGGATTCTGAACGTGACACGACATTGTAGCGGCGGGATAAGCGATCAGCGCGGTGCGCTGGATATATGCTCTCGGATAAGGCCAGGTGTTGTCGCTCGCCCATATCTGAAAACCGTACTTCATCATGCCGAGGTCGTACCGTCCGCCGCCTCCCGAGCAGGTCTCGATGATGGCGTCCGGATACTCGCTTCTGAACCATTCGAGCAATTCGTACGTTCCGAGCATACAGCGGAAGAGCGCTTCATCCTGTCTGTCGGCGGGAAGCGCGCGCGAGTAGGCGCCCGAAATATGTCTGTTGAAATCCCATTTGAAATAATCTATCGGCACGCCGTCAAACGTCGTCTTGAAAGTCTTCTTCAGGTATTCTACGACGTCGGGGTTTGCCATGTCGAGGACGAGCTGCTGCCTTGACTCGAGCGCCTCTCTGCCCGGCGCCTCTATCGCCCATTCGGGATGAGCGCGGTAAAGGTCGCTGTCGCGGTTCACCATCTCCGGCTCTATCCATATACCGAACGAGGTGCCGCAGCTCTTCACTTTCTTTGCAAAGCTTGCAAGGCCGCTTTTGAATTTCGATGTGTTTGCGTACCAGTCTCCGAGCGCTCTCCAGTCGTCGTGTCTTTCTCCGAACCAGCCGTCGTCCATCACGAGCATATCGATGCCGACCTTCGAAGATTCTTCGGCGAACTTTACGAGTTTTTCCTCGTCTATGTTAAAATAGCACGCCTCCCAAGTATTGAGTACGACCGGATGAGGTCTTTCGACAGACTCCCTCGGAAGGATATGGCGTCTTGTAAAATCGTGAAGATTTCTTGACATCGCGCCGATACCGCGGGCAGAGTACGTCATGAGCGCTTCGGGAGACACAAACGCTTCTCCCGGCTCGAGAGTATAAGCGAAGCACTCTTCTCCGAGTCCTGTCTGCACTCTCGCGCGCTTCGTCTGATCCACCTCGACTTCATCGAGGAACGATCCCGACCACACGAAATTGAATCCGAATACTTCGCCGCGCGTCTCGGTCGCGTTTTTCGAGCACAGCGCGAAGAACGGATTGAACTGCGGGGACGACGCTCCGCGGCGCGAGCATATCGACTGCATACCGAAGTGAAGCGGCGCTCTCTGATACTCTCGCTCCATATAGTGCATACCGTGAAGCGTTATCATATCGTAATCGTACGAGAACATATCGAGAGTCAACGACATACACTTCTCGATCTTGACAGCGCTGTCTCCCTTGTTCTCGAGCTTTATGTTTCGCATTATCACGTCTTCGTTATAAAAGACGGTATAGTAGAGCGTCAGGGTACATCCTGTCACGCTGTCGGTCATCTTGACGGCAAGAGTTTGGGTTTTGTCGTCCGCCGTCGCAAACGGCATACCCGGTATCTCTTCCCTGCCGCTCTTTATCTTATATCCCGAGTACACAAAATCGGTGACGCACGAGCCGTCGCCGCCGCGGAGTTTCAGCGCCGCGGTACGGAAATCGCCGTTTCCGAAGAACGAATACTCGGTCGGAAAAACGTCGGGTGACCAGCTGACTCCGAACTCCTTGAGATTCGGAGAAAAAGACACCGGATACGGCTTGTAAACGCCGAAGTCCGCGCTCTTTTTCCCGTAGAACTGATGCACGAGATAACGTCCGCACTCGACCGTGAAAACGTATTTCGTGTTTCTTGTCGTTATGGTGAATCTGTTAAACTCTTTATCAAATTTGATCGACATAAATGAACTCCATTGCAGCACGCTGCAGTTGATCGTTGAATAACATAATTATAATATCATATAAGGCAATAAAAATCAATGATTAAAGGCAATAAAATGCAGATCCGCTCCGGCTTGATCGCCGGAGCGGTTACCCTTTTC
>JAFXNX010000045.1 GCA_017529175.1 Clostridia bacterium | reverse complement strand
ACTGGTCCCTTTGGCGGGTTCGGGCAGAGCCCGAGAAATTCTATCTGTTGTCAATATAAGCGCAGGCGGCGAGAGCGGCGACGGCGCCGTCGGCGGATGCGGTAGTTATCTGACGGATGCGCTTCGAACGGCAGTCGCCCGCGACGAATAAACCTTCGGTCTTCGTCAAGCACGACTCGTCGGAATCGAAGTATCCGTAATCGTTGAGATCGCCGAAGTCGGCAAATATATCGTTCTCCGGAATAAGACCGACCGCGATAAAAACGCCCGCCGCGGAGAGCTCCGCGTCGCCGTCCTTGCCGCTTATCACAAGACCCGAAAGCGCGCCGTTTGCTTTTTTGAAGCTCTTCACGACGCTGCCGGTGATCACGCGAACGTTTTTCTTATCATTCAGCGCCGCCTGAAGACGAGCTTCTCCCGTCAGATAATCGAGATTCTGAACGACCGTGACACTCTTCGACGTTTCCGAAAGGAGCAGCGCCTCCTGGAGCGCGGAGTTGCCGCCGCCGATAACGGCGACGTCAAGACCCTTGTAGAACGCTCCGTCGCATACCGCGCAGAACAAAATACCGTGACCGACAAGTTCGCCTTCGCCCTCGACTCCGAGCATACGGTGCTTCACGCCGACCGCGACGATGACAGTTTTCGACTCAAACGATCCGTCCTCCGTCGTAACTGTAAAATGACCGTCTTTTTTTATACCAGTGACCTTCGCAAGCTCGATCTCGGCGCCTTGCGCGAGGACCTGGTCGAGAAGGAGTTCAGCGAACTCGTTGCCGCTCATGACGGCAAAACCGGGATAGTTTTCAACCTTTGGGGAATAAGTTATCTGTCCTCCGAAAGTGTCCTTTTCAATAACAAGAACGCTCTTGTCAGCGCGCCGTGCGTAGAGCGCCGCGGTAAGTCCCGCGGGACCTCCGCCGACAATTATGATATCGTACATACTGACCTCTTTAATTCCGATATTTTAAGGAACCCGGATCGAGTTCCTTAAAATATACTGTATTATCGGATCCTTACGCTATTCCTTCGTTCCCGAGAGACGCGATATATGCTTTGATCGCTTCGGGACCTGCGTAAGAGGTGTGCTCGTCGCCGGAGATGACGATGAGCGTCGGCGCCTGATTCAAGCCGTAGTGACGCGCGAGGTCTTCGTTGTCTTCAACGTAGAGCTTCTCGTACTTGACTCCCGCCTTGTCGAGCAGGACGCCCGCGACCTTGCACTTCGGGCAGGTCTTCGTCGCAAACAGAAGGACCGCTTCGACTTTTTCGACGTGTGCGGGCATATCGTGCGCGTCGTCGTGGCATGCGCACTCGTGATGAGTCAGGTGAGAGTGAGCGAGAACGTATTCGCGTCTGTCCTCGAACTCCTGCGCCTTGCCGTCGTTCCAGTTCTGTACCGGACGGTAGTAACCGGTGATACGGCTGTATACTTCCGTGTGTTCTCCGCATTCGTCGCAGGTGTATTTTTCACCCGTGATATATCCGTGATTCTTGCATACGGAGTATGTGGGAGACAGAGTATAATAAGGAAGCTTGTAGTTCTCCGCGATAGTCTTTACGAGGTTTGCCGCCGCTTTCCAGTCGGGAAGTTTTTCGCCGAGGAACGCGTGGAATACCGTGCCGGACGTGTAGAGAGTCTGCAGCTCGTCCTGAATGTCGAGAGCGGCAAATACGTCTTCCGTATATCCGACGGGCAGATGAGAGGAGTTTGTGTAGTAGGGAGTTCCGCAGTCGCCCGCAGCCGTGATGATGTCGGGGAATCTTGCAACGTCGTGCTTTGCGAAACGGTAAGTCGTGGATTCAGCGGGAGTTGCCTCGAGGTTATAGAGGTCGCCGTACATCTCCTGATAGTCGGACAGACGCTCTCTCATGTGGTTGAGCACCTTCTTCGTGAACTCCTGCGTTTTTTTATCCGTCATATCGGCGCGAAGCCACTTAGCGTTGAGACCGACCTCGTTCATGCCGATAAGACCGATCGTCGAGAAGTGATTTTCAAACGTTCCGAGATATCTCTTCGTGTAGGGGTAAAGTCCTTCCTCAAGGAGCTTTGTGATGACCGTTCTCTTGATTTTGAGAGAGCGCGCCGAAATATCCATCAGCTTGTCAAGACGCGTGAAGAAATCCTTTTCGTCAGTCGCAAGATACGCGATCCTCGGCATATTGATCGTAACGACGCCGACGGAACCCGTCGACTCGCCGGAACCGAAGAATCCGCCGGATTTCTTTCTCAGCTCGCGAAGGTCGAGACGAAGTCTGCAGCACATCGAACGAATGTCCGACGGCTCCATATCGGAGTTGACGTAGTTCGAGAAGTAGGGCGTGCCGTATTTCGAGGTCATTTCAAACAGAAGCTTGTTGTTTTCCGTCTCCGACCAGTCGAAAGTCTTCGTGATCGAATACGTCGGGATCGGATACTGGAATCCGCGTCCGTTCGCGTCGCCTTCTATCATTATTTCGATGAACGCCTTGTTAACCATGTCCATCTCACGCTTGCAGTCGCCGTATGTGAAATCCATCTCGCGTCCGCCGACGATAGCTTTCTGATCGGCAAGGTCAGCGGGAACTGTCCAGTCGAGAGTGATGTT
>JAFXNX010000044.1 GCA_017529175.1 Clostridia bacterium | reverse complement strand
TCTCCGACGCTGCGAAGCGCCGCCGCGGAAAAATTGTATACCATCATCGCGGGAAGTCCGATAAAGTATATCTTCATATACAGCGTCGCAAGATCGATGATCTCGTCGGGCGTGGACATCGCCGATAGGAAAAACTTCGAGAATATAAAACCGACGGCGCCGACCGCGACTCCGCCGAGCGCGGCGGTCATCACCGACGTATGCACTACCTCGGATACGCTCTTGTCATCCTTCGAGCCGTAAGCGTGCGCTACCGCGACGCTCGTTCCGACAGAAAGACCGAAGAGCAGATTTATTATCATATTTATCAGCGCGCCGGTCGCGCCGACCGCGGCGAGTGCCGCCGGTCCGTTCTCGGCGTATCTTCCGACTATCATCGAATCCGCCGCGTTGAAAAAGACCTGGAGTATTCCGGACGCCATCAGCGGAAGCGTATAAAGTATTATGTTTTTCGCAAGGTTTCCGCCGACGATGTCGATCCGTCTGCCCTGCCGTTTTGCTCCTTCCTCCATAACGTCCTCCGTCCAAATGTATGGACTTAATTATATATCTAACAATAGTACTATAGCCCTATAATATCAAAAAATATATTAAAAGTCAATGACGGCGGGAGAAGAAATCTCACTTTTGTCGGAGTGTATAGTTTTCACAAAATACAGATCGTTTTTTCGTCAAAAAAATACCGAATGATTGTTGAAAATCATTGAAAAATGAGATATAATTATTTTCGGTATTTATTTTCGGGGAGGGATTATGAAAAAATTAGGATTCGACAACTACAAGTATCTTTCAATGCAGTCGTCCCACATCAGAGAGAGAATAGACAGATTCGGCGGAAAGCTGTATCTTGAATTCGGCGGAAAGCTTTTTGACGATTATCACGCGTCCCGCGTACTGCCCGGCTTCAAGCCCGACAGTAAACTTCAGATGCTCCTTCAGCTTCGCGACGAAGCGGAGATAGTCATAGTCATCAATTCATTTGATATAGAGAAGAACAAGATACGAGGCGACCTCGGCATCACATACGACGCCGACGTGCTCCGTCTTATCGACGCTTTTCGCGGCGTCGGTCTTTACGTCGGAAGCGTCGTGATGACCTGCTTCAACGGTCAGTCGTCCGCGCTCTCCTTCCAGAAAAAACTCGAAGGACTCGGCATAAAAGTATACAGACACTACATCATCGAATCCTATCCGTCAGACATTGATCTTGTCGTCAGCGACGAAGGATACGGTAAGAACGAATACATCGAAACCTCCCGCCGTCTTGTGGTCATCACGGCTCCCGGTCCCGGAAGCGGAAAAATGGCGACCTGCCTCTCGCAGCTCTACCACGAAAACAAGCGCGGCATCAAAGCGGGATATGCAAAATTTGAGACGTTCCCGATCTGGAACATGCCCTTGAAGCACCCCGTAAACCTCGCTTATGAAGCGGCGACGGCGGACCTCAACGACGTCAACATGATCGACCCGTTCCACCTTGAAGCATACGGCGAAACAACGGTCAACTACAACCGCGACGTCGAGATATTCCCCGT
>JAFXNX010000043.1 GCA_017529175.1 Clostridia bacterium | reverse complement strand
CTCGCGGGCGGCAACTCCCGCATACATTGACCCGTACGCGCTGTCGATCAACGCCTTACCGTCTTTTTCGAGGGTCAGAGTATAGAAGTTATCGTTCAGATCGTCTTTACTGATTCCGAAGAGTTCAAGGAGAGATTCCACCCCTTTTTCCGATCCGTTGACAGATTCCTTCATCCATTCGACGGGAGTTTTCCCGCCGATCGTTTCGAGCGTATACGTTCCCGCCGGCGAGTTATCTCCGCATCCCGCTAACAGAGAGGATACGAAAATGAGTGTGAGCAGTAATGAAAGTATTCTTTTCATCGTAACGCATTCCCTTCAGAGTTCATTCGGTTGTATTATACCATCCACCGGCGTTATTTGCAATAAAATACCGACGGAAGATTCGGAAAGACTCTTGTACCGGCGACGTTGAGGTTCTCCGTTTTTTGGAAGGGAAGCCGCTCCGAAGTGATTGTTTGTGGGTTAAATAACAGCTCTGTTATATGAAATGACTGAATATTTTTTCTATATTCTTGAATATTTATAACATTTTTCATTGACAACGCCTCTTTAGCGTGGTAAAATATCTTCGTTCTTAAAAACCGAAGAAAAGAGAAAGGTATTATTATCATGAAAAAAATCCTTGCATTTGCCCTGGCGGCGGTTTTCGGTATGCTGATGTTTACCGCCTGCGGCACGACGAACGATCCTACCCCTGATACCGCGGCTCACGCAGATACCGCGGCTCCCGCGGATACCGCCGATTATCAGCTCTTAACCGACGGCGTCCTCACCATCGGGAGCGAGATCGGTTACCCTCCTTTCGAGCAGTTTGCCGACGACGGCGTGACACCTATCGGGTTTGATATCGATATGGCAAACGAGATCGGCGCCCGCCTCGGTCTTGAGATCAAATTCATCAATACGAAATTTGATACGATTTCCGAGGGCCTCGGCGTTAACTATGACGTTATCATTTCCGGCTACACCATCAACGAGGAACGCGCGGCGCAGATGATCCTCTCCGATCCTTACATTGACAACTATCAGGCGATAGTCGTTACTGCCGACAGCGATCTGACTGCCGATTCGCTGACCGACGTGGACGGTCACTCGGTCGCTTTCCAGAAGGGAACCACCACTGACGAGATAATCACGGACCTCGTTGACACCGGTTCCGTCAATTGCACCGCCGCGGCAAACGAGAAGATCCTCACCTGCTTCCAGCAGCTCACTCAGGGCGAAGTGGAAATGGTCGTTTGCGACAGCACCGTTGCGGGCGTCCAGCTTGCAAAGAATCCCGACGCGTACAAGATTATCTTCCAGGATACCGAGAATCCGGAACAGTTCGGTATCGGCATCACCAAGGGCAACACCGCTCTTGCGGACGCCATCAACGGCGTGCTTGCGGACCTTAAGGCAGAGGGCTTTTTCGATGAACTGAACTCCACCTGGTTCAGCGCGGAATAATCGATCCGAAAAAGAAATAACGGGGCTGCCCTTCGGTAGCCCCACGTTTTCATAAGAGGCAAAGAGGTTCTATGAAAAAACGGTATAAATTTCTGGTAGTGCTCGGCGTACTGGCAGTTTCGGCAGGATTGGCTTACGTCAGTCATCTGATCTTTGTCGCCACCGGACTTTCCGACAGCGCCGCTCCGCCTTTCATCGTTTTTCTGATCGCCGTTACGGTTCTGAACGGCGTTGCGTCAAAGTTCATACATGACGGCGCTTTTTTCCATTTCTTCTATTACCCCGACTGGGAAAAGAAGAGCAAAGCGCTTGTGATTTTCCTCGTTTCTTTGTTCGTTGTTTCAACGGTTCTCGCGGTATTCCGCCCCTCTGAAGCAAAAATGATCGATATGGCTTCCGATGAGGTCCGGGCGGAGATCGCCGCGGATGAAACGCGTACGCAAAAAAGGGTCATTACCACGTATCAGTCTCTTTACTGCGTCAACTACGTCTCATTTCAATCGACAACCGGCGCTTTCAACGAAAAATACGTCGGCTTTTGCGGTATGATAATCCCCGCAAACGACGGCCCCGCCGCGACGGTGGGCAGTTTCGTCAGCTATACCTACCGTATGCTCGGCTGCCGTCAGTCGTTCCTTTTCGGTATCAAGCTGACCATAGTTTTGACCGCCGCCGCGGTTACGACGGGACTGTTTCTCGCGGTGTTCCTCGCGCTTGGCAAGATATCTAAGCTGAAGATCATCTCAAAGATCTGCTCGGGTTACATTTTTTTCTTCCGCGGGACCCCGCTTTTGATTCAGCTTTTTGTGGTCTATCTGGCGATCCCGAATATGATACCGGGCTTCTCATGGCGTTTGGCGGCGCTCAAGATCATGCCCTCCGTCGGAAACGAGGCCGTGTATTATGGTGCGTTCATCGCGGCGTATATCGCTTTCTCGCTGAACAGCGGGGCTTACTGCGCCGAGATCGTCCGCGCGGCCATCCAGTCTATTGACAAAGGGCAGCACGAGGCTGCCAAAGCGCTTGGATTGACCTACGGGCAGACGATGTCAAAGATCATAATTCCTCAGTCGCTCGGCAGACTTGTTCCTCCGGTAGCGAACGAGTTCATTATGGTGCTGAAAGACGCGTCGCTCGTGTTCGCCATTTCTTTGCAGGATATCACGACGATCACTCAGACGATAGCGACAAACGAAGCGTCGTTCACCGTCTTCATTCCCGCGCTTCTTCTTTTCCTTTGCATAACTGCCCTTTTCTCAATGGTATTCAACAAGCTCGAGAGATACTTCTCGAAATATAATTGAGGAGGCGAGCGTATGTCGATCATTCATACCGAACACGTCAGCAAGCGTTTTGGGGATCTTGAAGTACTGAAAGATATCAACCTCACCGTAGAACCCGGCGAGGTCGTATGCATCATCGGACCCTCGGGCGCGGGAAAATCAACGTTTCTCCGTTCGCTGAATCAACTGGAAAAGATCACAAGCGGCAAGATATTCATCAACGACGAGTTGTTTTTGCACCGCGAAAACAATCATACCGTTGATAAGATCGCTCCCGAAAAGCAAAAAGAACTCCTCCTTCAAATGGGAATGGTATTTCAGCAGTTCAACCTGTTCCCGCACAAGACCGCGCTCGAGAATATAATGCTCGCACCCGTTCTTGTCAGAAAACTTGATCCCGAGCAGGTCCGCCCGAAGGCGCTCGAACTTCTTGAACAGGTCGGACTTTCGGATAAGGCGAACGAGTATCCGAGCCGTCTTTCAGGCGGACAGAAACAGCGCGTCGCTATCGCCCGCGCCCTTGCGATGGAACCCAGGATCATGCTGTTTGACGAGCCCACTTCGGCGCTCGACCCCGAACTTGTCGGCGACGTGCTGGCGGTAATGAAGCAGCTTGCGGAAGCGGGTATGACTATGTTGGTCGTCACTCATGAAATGGGATTCGCCCGTGAGGTGGCGGATCGCGTCGTCTTCATGTGCGACGGAGTCCTCGCGGTGGACGCGCCGCCCGCAGAAGTTTTCGATCATCCCGAAAACGAACGTTTGAAATCGTTTCTCGGAAAAGTTCTGTAAAAAAAAGAAGCCCACGGGGCTTCTTTTTTTTACGTTGTGATCAGTTGATAAAGTTTATTATCTTCTCACTATAATCCGGCGCCGTGTCGAAAGCCGCGTGACCGAATCCGTCGTAGATATACGTAAGGGTTCCGTCGTTTTGCGGCAGGGCGCGGGCGATCTCATGGACGGCGTCGGGACCGAGTACGCCGTTGTCCCGCGCACCGAGGACGAGTACGGGACATCGGATCTTTCCGATTTCGTCCGTAACGTCAAAATCTCTCATTCCCTCGGCGAGG
>JAFXNX010000003.1 GCA_017529175.1 Clostridia bacterium | reverse complement strand
TAAGGAAAAGCCAAAAAGACGACGCAAGCATAACAGACACAAACAGATAACGCAAACAAACGATCAATGGCGGGCAAAATGCCCGCCATCATTGCCTTTTTGCGATCTTGCCCTCTACCGTAGACTACTACGCCGACGATGGCAAGATCGCAAAATCTACCTGCGTTTCTCTCACTCTGGCTCAGACTGCAGACTTTGTCTGCAGTCTGAGAGCCGCGTACTTGTTACGCGGCTCTCGTAATACTGCATTAGGGTGAAAACATTTTTAAAAATTCAGGGAATATTATTTTTCCTTTCCGTGTGATACGATAAGCTTGACGGAGGTGAGATGATGAAATACGAAAACGCGAAGGATATTTTGCCAAGGGAGCTGTTTGATGCTCTGCAAAGCTATGCGGCGGGGAAGCTTTTGTACGTCCCGGGCACGGGAGGCAGACGCCCGTGGGGAGACAGAACGGGTTACAGGCGCGCGCTTGAGCTTCGCAACGGCGAGATCCGGAGAAAATTTATCGACGGCGCCTCGATTGATTCTCTTGCGGACGAGTATTTCCTTACTCCGGAAACGGTCAAAAAGGTCGTATATCTGAAAAAGGAGAAAAACGATATGGAACTAAGTGATATAGCGAAGCTTTATTATGAAGAGGACGCGGCGGGGATAGAAATAATCACGGAAGCCGTCAACGACGACGAGCCGTATTATTTCCTTGAAGCAGAAGTCTCTTATCCCGACAGAAAGATAACGCTTGTCGTATGCGATTATTGTTTTGTAACGCCGGAACGTATCGCTCAAAGCGCCCGGATCGCGGAGGCGTATCGCGCCGAGGGCGCGCGCTGTCCGAGGATACTTGAAAACGTTTACGGAGAACTGACAAAGCCGGTCAGATTCAAGGGAAGACGCTGCATCGCTTTCGCAAGAGAGTACGTCAGCGGGATAAAAGTGATGGGAAACGAAGATATCCCCGCGGAAAAGCTTCCTTTCCGCGACGAGCTGCTTGATATATCTGCAAGAGTCGCGTTGCGTCGTATTCCCGGGAATGAGCCGAGCGCGCTCGCCCTCTTCGAGCCCGCCACGGCTCTCGCCAAATATGAGGATTATACCGCGGAATACGTGGAGCTTGACCTGAAGCGCGTCATTGACGAGTCATATCCGTCGACGGCGGAGGAGTACGGAAAGATCGAGCGTCTGTTTGATGAGTACCGCGACGCTCTTCGCCCGATGTGGAAAGAGCTTCCTGCGTCGGCGTTCATGGGAGAATGCGACGACGTGATGATCGATGATGACGGACGCCTCGTAAGCTTCCTTGACTTTTACAACGGCGGGCGCGAGGTGAACATCGACCACTTTATCCGCCTTTGCTTTTCCCTTTCCGACGGCGAAGTCGGAGGGATCGCGATCAATTCCTGCACCGAGACGGAAGACGCGGAGCTTGAGTCGCGCCGCCGCGACGCTTTTTGCCGCAATATGAAGCGCATAGCGGAGCTCTACGATTTTTCGGACGAGGAGATCGCCGCCGCGCCGCTCATCTACAAGATACGGCTCATCGGTTCTCACTACTACTGGGAGATCGCAGACTTCGCCGCCGGAGACGAGGACAGGATGTCGCGCTTCCTTGACTACCTCGAACGCCGCATGACGACGGACGGGATAGACTTCGCCTCAATAATGAGATAAACGCAGCCGCCGGGTGACCGGCGGCTGATATTTTTATGGACAAGAAACCGGTAATATGGTAAGATAATACTGAAAAAGATCAAAAAGAAGCGGTGTAAGATGAAGAATTACGTTTACGGGAGCGCGAGGTTTACGGCGCTGACCGAGGGAGTCGTAAGAATTGAATACGCCGAGGACGGCGCGTTTGTCGACGAAGATACGTTCTTTGCGCGGCGCGGCGCTGAATTTGACGCGGAGTTCCGTTTTGAGGACGGAGTTCTGACCGTTTCGACGTCGAAATTCACTCTTGAATATCTCGGCGGCAAGTTCACGGAAAAAACACTGACGGTGAAGGTACACACGGGCGGCGTTTGCGCCGTGTGGCGATATGGCGACGAATTGAAGGGCAATCTCGGCGGAACGCTGAATACTCTCGACGGAGTCTCGGGTCGCGTCGATGTGCCGGACGGTATACTTTCGCGCGACGGATTTTTCGTCGTCGACGACAGCGGAAAAGCGCTTGTTTCGGGAGAGCGCGCGATGTCGAGAGATCCCCGTCATCTTGTCGACCTTTACTTTTTCGCCTACGGACACGATTACAGGTCGGCGCTCCGTGATCTTACCGCCGTGTCGGGCGGCGCCGCGCTTCCGAGAAAATACTTTTTCGGTTCTTGGTATTCAAGGTGGCACGCGTACACGGCTGACGAGTATCTTGAGATCGCCGACGAGTTTAAAAGACACGGCTTTCCGCTCGACGTTATGGTGATAGATATGGACTGGCACTATCACGACTGGGGAACGAAGGATCGCCGCCGTCTTACAGATTTCGGCTACGGTCACGCGGGAGGAAATCTCGGCTGGACGGGGTATACGTGGGTGAAGGAGAGATTTCCCGACCCCGCGGGGTTTATAAAAGAGCTTCACTCCCGCGGCGTCGCCGCGGCGCTTAACGACCATCCCTGCGACGGGATCAGGGACAACGAGGAATATTATTTGCCTTTCATCGAAGAGCTTGAAGCGACGGGATACAGTGAAATGGTTCCCGACAATAAAGAGCTTCTTGACGCGAGCGCTCACCCCGAAAGGGCGGAAACCATAAAAAGAAACGCCGCGTCATGCGGCGTCAAAAACTACAGGTTCAACGCGGGAGACGTCGACTATATGAGAGCGTTTTTCAAATACGCTCACCGTCCGAGAGATGAGGAGGGCGTCGATTTCTGGTGGCTCGACTGGCAGCAGGACTATATTTATCCCGATGTGAACGGAGTTCGCGGAATGACTCATCTCGAGCGGCTGAACGAGCTATATTATAACGATTCCCGACGGGACGGTCGGCGCGGGCAGGGATTTTCGCGCTGGGCGGGGTTTGGCGATCAAAGGCACCCCGGTCACTTTTCCGGAGACGCGGTAACGTCGTTCGAGACGCTGAAGTTCGAGGTCGAAATGACGGTCACCTCGGGGAACGCCGGATGCTTCTTCTGGAGTCACGATATAGGCGGCTTCCACGATCCGGAAACCCCGAAGCAGGCGGAATGCTTCGCAAGGTGGGTGCAGTTCGGCGCCGTCAGCTCCGCTCTTCGTCTCCACTCGTGCGGAGAGGACACGGACAGACGCCCGTGGCTCTGGGGAGAGCCGTTTTGTTCTTCGATGAGAAGATCCTTTGAGCTCAGATCAAAGCTCTTTCCTTACATCTATTCGTCTGCGCGCCAAAGCTCCGCCGAGAGCGTGCCTCTTCTTCGACCGCTTTATTTTGATATGCCGGACGTCGACGAGGCGTACCGTCACCCCGGAGAGTATATGTTCGGCGACGCGTTTCTCGCGTCTCCCGTATGCTCGGCGGGAG
Organism: Clostridia bacterium; assembly: GCA_017529175.1. The sequence goes on along the minus strand of JAFXNX010000003.1, from coordinate 2,652 downwards.
AGGAAGACGACTTTACAGTTCGCTCCGAAGTGTGGCTCCCGTACGGCGAGTGGTACGGATGGTTCGACGGAAAAAGATATGACGGCGGCAAGACGCGCGTCGTCACAAACGATATTTACTCATTCCCTCTGTTCGTAAAAGCGGGATTTCCTGTAGTGACCCGTCCGTTATGCGAAAACGTTTCGGCGCCGCTCGACGACCTGACGATATTCGTTTGCGCGGGAGACGGCGAGTATGACGTCGAAACTGAGCTTTATGAGGACGACGGTATATCCGAGCCCGCGGCGGATAACTGCAGGATAACGAAGATCAAATATCAAAAGACCGGCCGCCGCCACTCTCTCGCGCTCTCGCCGGAAACGGGTAAAGCCTTTTCCGGAAAAGACAGAAGAAACGTAAAGTTTGAGCTTCGGGACGTCGGAGAATGCCGCGGTGAGAACGTATCATATGATAAAGCCCGCCGCGCGGCGACGGTCTCTCTTGCCGGCGTCGCCGCGTCGGAATTTCTCAGAATATCCGTCATTGAAGATTGAAAATATCGCCAAAGCTACTTTAAAAGGGTGGGGCTGTAAAAAACTCAAGTTTTTTACAGCCCCTTTGTGGGGATAGGAAAAAATGTTCAGAATGAACGATGCGAATCCCGACGGCGTACAAAGGTACGTCGAGAGGTGAGGTTCGTTTATAGCATAAGGGACTCGAACGCGTACGCCCGCGGCGCGCTGTTTCCGGCGCTTTTCGGATTGTCCTCCTCGACTTACGTTAGTAAGCCATCGTCGTCCGCACCGGAAATCACTCGCAAACAGCTGCGCCGCGGGTCGAAGAGTTTTAAGAGTGCAGATCGGTGCGCAGGCGAGGCAAGACGCGCAGGGCGTATAATATCCGTCCAAGCGGCGAAGCGAAGCATACGTTTCCGATATGCCTCTTAAAACCGCACGTGTTCGAGTCTCTTATGCTATACAAAAAGGTGGTTTCAATTGTTAGAAGCATCATTTTACGTTTATTCGTATTCTTTTGTGCTTATTATCAAACTTTATGCTGACTTATTTCCTTTCAGGGTCGCCTTTTTGCGATCTGGACTTTTTTTACATCCCCATATTTTATTTCAGTTTATCCTTCAAATACTGCCCAGTGTAGGACTTTTTGCATTTTGCGACTTCCTCGGGGGTGCCGGAGGCGATAATTTCGCCGCCGCGGTCGCCTCCTTCGGGACCGAGGTCGACGATATAGTCGGCGCACTTGATGACGTCGAGGTTGTGCTCGATCACAAGGACAGTGTTGCCCGCGTCGACGAGACGCTCGAGAATGTCGAGCAGTTTTTCAACGTCCGCGGCGTGAAGACCCGTCGTCGGCTCGTCGAGAATGTAGATCGTCTTGCCCGTGCTCTTTTTCGAGAGCTCCGTCGCAAGCTTGACGCGCTGCGCTTCGCCTCCGGAAAGGGTAGTCGACGACTGCCCTATCTTGATGTATCCGAGTCCGACTTCGCAAAGAAGGCGCAGACGAGAGGATATTTTTGGTATTTCCGAGAAGAATTCCGCTCCCTCCTCCGCCGTCATCTCGAGCACGTCGGAGATATTTTTGTCCTTGTACTTGACCTCGAGAGTCTCGCGGTTGTACCTTTTACCGTGGCAGACGTCGCAGGTGACGTAAACGTCGGGAAGGAAGTGCATTTCGATCTTTTTGACGCCGTCTCCGTCGCACGCCTCGCACCTGCCTCCGCGCACGTTGAAGGAGAATCTTCCCGGTCCGTAGCCCCTCATGTTTGCCGCGGGAGTCTTTGCGAAAAGGTCTCTGATATCGGCGAAAAGTCCCGTGTACGTCGCGGGGTTGGACCTCGGCGTACGCCCTATCGGGCTCTGGTCGATCGCGATGACCTTGTCGAGCGCCTCTACGCCGTCGATACCGTCGTGTTTGCCGGGAAATGAGGCGGCGCGGTTGAGCTTTCCCGCAAGGGATTCGTAAATTATCGAATTGACAAGAGAACTCTTACCCGAGCCGGAAACGCCTGTCACGCAGACGAAACATCCGAGCGGGATCGAAACGTCGATATTCTTCAGATTGTGCTCTTTCGCTCCGCGCACGGTGAGAGTGTGTCCGTTTCCCGGACGTCTTTCCCCCGGTATTTTGATCTGTCTTCTGCCGGAAAGGTACGCGCCGGTGATCGACTTGCGGTTCTCGCATATCTGCTTCGGCGTCCCCGCCGCCACGATCTCGCCTCCGTGAACTCCCGCGAGAGGTCCTATGTCGATTATATAGTCCGCCGACATCATCGTTTCCTCGTCGTGCTCGACGACGATGACGCTGTTGCCGAGGTCGCGAAGCGACTTGAGCGTGTTTATGAGACGGTAATTGTCTCTTTGATGAAGCCCGATCGACGGCTCGTCGAGAATATACAAAACTCCCGCGAGCGCCGAGCCGATCTGAGTCGCAAGTCTGATCCTCTGCGCCTCGCCGCCCGAGAGCGTGCCGCTCTTTCTCGACAGCGTAAGATATTCAAGTCCCACGCTGATGAGAAATTTCAGCCTGCTCTTCAGTTCTTTTATTATCTCTTTGCCGATAGTCTGCTCCGTTTCGGAAAGGTTGAGTCCTTCGACGAATTCGAGAGCGGATTCTATCCCCATATCGCAGAACTCCGATATGCTCTTTCCCCCGACG
>JAFXNX010000042.1 GCA_017529175.1 Clostridia bacterium | reverse complement strand
GGTGAGCAGCGTCTTCATCTGTCCGCTCATCTCATAATAATATATAGGCGTGACGAACACCAGCGCGTCGGCGTCCTTTACTTTTCCGGCGATTTCCGCGGCGTCGTCCTTCAGCACGCACTTCTGCGTCTTCTGACAGTTAAGACAGCCGATGCAGAATCTTATCTCTTTGCCTTTGAGGCTGATATTTTCGACTTCATGTCCGGCTTCTTTTGCGCCGCGGATCAGTTCTTCAGCCAGTCTGTCGGAATTGCTCTTTGCCCTCAGACTCGTTTGGATCACAAGCACTTTACTCATTATAATTTACCTCCGTATTCGATTTTCTTTATGTTTTTTCAGTACCAGTCGTGTTTTTCGCCTCGGTCGAGAGCGTTTATACGATCCATTTCATCTTCGGTCAGACTGAAAGAGAAAAGATCGAGATTTTCTTTGATATGCTCCGGGTTGCCAGAACCGGGGATGACGACGATCCCGCGCTGGAGATCCCAACGCAGGATCACCTGCGCGGAAGAAACGTTATGCGCCTTTGCTATCGCAGAGATCGTTTCGTCTCCGAGCAGTTCGGAGGTGTGACCTCTCCCTCCGAGCGGATACCAGCACTGCGCGACGATCCCTTTTCCACGGATAAACGGCACGACGTCCTGCTCCTGATAGTACGGATGGATCTCGTTCTGTACGAGAGCGGGTGTTACTTCGACCTGCGGCAGAAATTCCGTCAGCTCTTTCACATAATAGTTCGACAGTCCGAGGGAACGGATCTTTCCTTCACCGACGTATTTCTCCATCGCTTTATACGCTTTCACGTCGTTTGCGCCGGGATGGTGAAGAAGCATCATGTCTATATACCCTATTTTCAGCTTTTCAAGCGCCGTATCTATCGCTGTTTCCGGATCGTCGAACTGACTCGGATATATTTTTGTGATCACGAGGATCTCTTCGCGCGGGATACCGTATTCAGCCATTGCCTGGCGAACGCCTTCGCCCACGGCTTCTTCGTTTCCGTACATATATGCGGTGTCGATCAATCTTCCGCCGTTTTTCAGCAGAGCCTTGACGGAATTCACACAGACGTCATGATCGAGCGAATAAGTGCCGAGTCCCATGATCGGCATGGTATAACCGCTGTTGAGCAGGACCGTTTTTTCTTCGAGATCGAATTCTCCGACTTTCCGGGCCGGATCCTCCGCTTTTCCTTCGTCCGGAGAATAGTTCGTTTCTCCCTCCGTCGGGGCGTCGGCGACCGTATCCCTCCCGGACGCCGTCTCGTCGACCGTTTCCGGAAATGAAGTCTCCGCGTTTTTTTCCGCGCCGGCGTCAGGTCGGGGAGCCTTATCGCAGGAAACGGTCAGGATCGCGAGCATGAATAAACAGAGCAGCGCGAAAATGATTTTCCCGGCGTTTTTCATCTCAAATATTCCTCAAAGAAGGCGGCGAGTTTATCGAACGGGATCGCGTTCTTTCCGCCTCCGTCGTACAGATCGGTGTGCGACGCGCCCGGGATGATATACAGTTCCTTATTGTCAGCGTATTTGCTGTCCTTTATCATATTCGCGTATGCGTCGCGGCTGAAATAGCAGGAATGCGCTTTTTCGCCGTGTATAAGGAGAACAGCCGAACGGATCTCGTTTGAGTATTTCAGTATCGGCTGATTCATAAAGGATTCGCATCCGATCACGTTCCAGCCGCCGTTTGAATTGAGGGAACGGGGATGATAGCCGCGCTCCGTCTTGTAATAATCATAGTAGTCTTTTACG
>JAFXNX010000041.1 GCA_017529175.1 Clostridia bacterium | reverse complement strand
CTACGACGTCGCCCACAGGGTCAGCGCCTTTTTCTTCGCCTACGTTGAGAAGCTCCACGGCGCCGTCCTTGTCGATGACGATAAAGCAAACGGGAGTCATACTGATGCCGCTTCCGCCGCCGCCGCCGAAGTTTTTGTCGGCTTTTTCAACCTTTGACGCGTAATCGATCCCGCCGGTGACGTAACCGAGAGAGAGCTTTGATACGGGAATGATCGTTGTGCCGGACGCTGTAGCGATAGGGGCGCCGATGATCGTATCCGCGCCGGCGATGCTCTTGAGACTGTTTACCGACGCTTCGATTATTTCGCTCATTTTGTTTTCGTTCATGATCTTATTTCTCCTGTTTTGTTTTTATCTTAATAAATTCTTTAAGCAGTTTTAACGCGTACGCGACAATATGGAAAACGCGGATCCTGAATCTTATGTCAATATCGTACTCCGACGTGTTTGATATAAAATCAGGCTCTATCGTAACGTTCTTTGCGCTGCCTTTTTCGAGTACAGCGAATCGGTCGATCGCTTCAAATATCAATGATACGGCGGTTTTTGCGCCCGCGCACAAAAGTGCTGTGGACGCGGCGTCTCCCGTCGCTATGCTGGCGTGAAGTTTCGCGCTTCTGAAACGGATCTTTTTAGCAAATTTCGGGAGGATGTCCTTGATTTTTTTTGCTATACCGAAAAGGACCTCGCGCTTTTCCGCCCGGCGCCGTTTCTCGGCTTCTTTTGCGGCGACTTCATCGACGGGGGCTTGTTCTTCCGGCGCCTTTTTGTCCTTTTTCTTTTTTTTGTCTTTTTTCTTCGGCTTTTTCTTTTTTGTACCTGGGTGAAATCTTAAAAAGGCGTACGTTACCGTAAACGAGAAGTCGTCGGAATACTTGATGATAACTCCGGCAAAGCTCGAGAGAAGAAAGGCAAATAACAGTATTATCGACGCTATGATGACCAGCGCTGTCATATCTTCCTCTTTCCCGCACAGTGCGTGTGCTCTTATTCTTCGATTGTTTCCTCGACCTTGTCGACGTCGGGAAGTGTCTGCTGCTTTTCGTCCGACGTTGAAATCGATACTTCCGGAAGATCGGACAGCGACTGCATCCCGAAAACGCGAAGGAAATCGTCTGTCGTTCTGTAAAGAAGAGGTCTTCCGGGTACGTCGAGTCTGCCGCATACTTCTATTAAGTGCTTGTCCGAGAGAGAAGTGATGGCGTAGCTTGAATCAACGCCTCTGACCGTATCGACGTATGCGCGGGTCACCGGCTCGTTGTATGCGATAATTGCAAGTACCTCGATCGACGACGGAGAAAGGTTACCGCCGCGTCTGATACCGAGCGCCTCGCGAACTTCCATACCGAACTCTTCTTTCGTGCAGAGCTGGCAGGCGTCGTCAAACGTTAGCAGAATGACGCCTCGCGGGAGTTCGTCGCCCCCGTTGTATTCTTTTGCATATTCGCGGACGATCTCTCTTGCTTTGCCGGCCGAAATACCGAGCACAGAAGCAATTTTTTCGTATTTTACGGGATAGCCCGCCGCGAAAAGAACGGCTTCTATTATACTTTTTGCTTTGTATCTGAACTCTTCCGAATCGGCGTCGATCGCTTGTTCGTCAACCGACTCCGCGTCTTCCGTATCGAGAGTTTCTTCGGGTTCCATGTATTCTGTTTCCGTCATTTTATGATCCTTTTGAGTTTATTCATAGTTTACTATCTTTGTAAGCTCTTCGATATCGGCGTCCTCGGTAAGCGATATTGTAATATCCGACGTCGCGTCGATCACACCGTCGTCGCTCTCCGTGTCTTCGTTTATCGTAAGGTGTCCTGATTTGAGAAGTTCGAGCATCGCAAGAAACATTGAAACGAGCTCGAGTCTGTCTTCCGCCTGCCTAAAAAAGGAGCCGAGGGATACCCGTCTTCCTCCGCGAAGGCGTCTTGCGAGATTTTCGACTATCGAGACAACGGACACGGTGCGCCGTTTTATGAGCGGCTCGAATTTCTTTTTCGCGTCCTCGTCCGAAACGCGCACTTCGTTCATCACTTTGAGAAACGCTTTGTAAAGCAGTTCCGATTCGTGGTCCGCGACGTAAGTCTTGTCGGGAGAGATCTCGTCCGTTTCCTTTATCATGCGGCTTCCGTACTCGCCGAACATGACTTTGAGGCGTTCTGACGCGGACTTTGCCCTCTGGTACTCAAGGAGCGCCGCGGCGAGAGCTTCTCTCGGGTCTTCATCCTTCTCCTCGTCGCGGGGAAGGAGCATACGGCTTTTGATAAGCATAAGCTCCGACGCCATATACAGAAAGTCGCTCGAGAGCTCCATGTCGAGCTCGGCGGCTTTCGAGATATACTCCATGTACTGATCGCAAAGAAGGGAGATCGGTATATCCGCTATGTCTATTTTGTTTTTCGATATGAGAGAGAGCAGCAGATCCAGCGGTCCCTCGAATTTTTCAAGTTTGTAGTTCAGTTCCATATTAAATAATCAAACTTACCAGTTTATACAGACCGTTGTAGATCGCATTCGGTATTCCGAAAAGGATATCGAATTTGAAAAGTCTTGTTGAAAGGAATACTACAGCGAAGAATATCAGCGCAGTATACTGCTCGTATCTCATGAGTTTGAAATAATACTTTTCCGGAAGAAAAATATTGAGGATACGCGAGCCGTCAAGAGGCGGTATCGGTATCAGATTGAATACCATCAGGGCAAGATTCATGATCGCCATCAGGTACAGGAAAAGATCAAGGTAGTAAAAGAATGAATTTCCCGAAAAGTAGCTCATCAGAGCGTCTTCGGAAGAATTCACCGCGTTGAGAACGAGCTTTTCCGAAAAAATGGCGATGAAAGCGAGGATGAAGTTTGAAAACGGTCCGGCAAAAGCGGATATTGCCATGCCGAGTTTTCTGTTTTTGAAGTTGTTGGGATTGATCGGCACGGGCTCTGCGTATCCGAATCCGATAAGAAGCATCATTATCGTGCCTACCGGGTTCATGTGCTTTTTAGGATTCAGCGTCAGTCTGCCGCGGTATTTCGCCGTGCTGTCGCCGAGAGCGTATGCCGCCAGTCCGTGCGAACACTCGTGTACCGAAAGGGAAAACACAACGATAAGCGCCGTAAAGAGAAACAGCATTATCTTTGTTTTTATATCGTAGCTCGAGGTCAGAAGATTTAAAATGCCCATAAAGGTCCTCTCTTACAAGTTACAGTGTGATTCGATCGAATTCCAGAGCGCATCGCGTCCTTCCTTTGTTTTGGACGAAAAGAATATCACCTCGTCCGCGCCGCTCAACGCGGGGTGAGACGAGATCGCCTGCGCCGTTTTCTTTCTCTCGGTTGCGTTCAACTTGTCGCATTTAGTAGCGCACACGATGTGCGGTATACCGCATTCAGTCAGATAATACAGCATATCCTCGTCGTCTTTTGTCGGACCGATACGTGAGTCGATGAGCTGTACAACCATTTTGACAAGATCGAAGTTTCGGTTGTTCGTGAAGAAACCGTCCGTGAGAGCTCTCCACTTTGCCGCCTCACTCTTTGTCCGCTTTGCAAAGCCGTAACCGGGAAGGTCGACAAGATACATTTTTTTATCTATTTCGTAGAAATTCACCGTTATTGTCTTTCCGGGCTCGCCGCTGACACGAGCAAACGATTTTCTGTTCAAAAGACAGTTCACGAGGGAACTTTTCCCGACGTTGGAACGCCCCGCGAGCGCAACTTGCGGCAGAGCGTCGGCAGGGAACTGCCGCGGGTCGCCCGCGCTCATTTTGAGTGATGCGTTGTTGACATTCAGTTTCATTTGATTTACCTGTTCAGAGCGATAGAGAGCACTTCCGACGCTTTCGTTACGGGTACGAACTCGAGTTTATCTCTAACCGTTTTGTCAATATCGGCAAGATCCGGTAGGTTGTCTTTCGGAATGATGACTTTTTTGATACCCGCTTTATACGCGGCGAAAGTCTTTTCTTTAAGTCCTCCGATGGGAAGAACGCGTCCTGTCAGAGTCAGCTCACCCGTCATCGCTATATCGGCTTTTACCGATCTTCCGGAGAGGGAGCTTGCAAGGCTCGTAAGCATCGTGACGCCCGCGGACGGCCCGTCCTTCGGCGTTGCGCCTTCCGGAACGTGGATATGGATATCTCTTGTTTTGTAGAAGTTTCCGTCGACCTTGAGCGCGTCGGCGTGGCTTCTGATGTAGCTTACCGCGATCTCCGCGGATTCCTTCATAACGTCGCCGAGAGTTCCTGTCAGGCGAAGTTTTCCGTCTCCGGGCATTACAGACGTTTCGATCTTAAGTATATCCCCTCCGACGGAGGTATAAGCAAGTCCGCAAACGACGCCGACAAGATCGCTCTGATCCGCTTTCTCGTCATTGTACTTTCTCGGTCCGAGATATTCTTCGATATTCTTCGCGGAAACGGTAAGGCTTTTTGCCTCTCCCGTCGCGATCTTTTTCGCGGCTTTTCTGAAAAGGGAAGACAGCTCGCGTTCAAGATTTCTGACTCCGGATTCCTTCGTATATCCCGAGATGATCGCCGTAAGGGCGTCGTCCTTGAGGCGGAGCATACGCTTCGTAAGGCCGTGACGCTTCATCTGTTTGGGTATCAGATGATTCTTTGCGATCATGAATTTTTCGTTGTCCGTGTAAGTCGTAAGCTCTATTATCTCCATTCTGTCATAAAGAGCGGGAGGGATCTCCGACGCGTTGTTCGCAGTACAGATAAAGAGACAGTCGGAAAGATCGAACGGAACTTCAAGATAGTGGTCGCGGAAGTTTTTGTTCTGCTCGCTGTCGAGGACTTCAAGCATAGCGGACGAAGGGTCTCCCTGAACGCTTGCGCACATTTTGTCAATCTCGTCGAGAAGAAGAACGGGGTTTCGGCTTCCCGCCTGCTCGATCGCCGCGATTATTCTGCCGGGCATCGATCCGATATAAGTCTTGCGGTGCCCTCTTATCTCCGCTTCGTCGTGGATACCGCCGAGAGCGACTCTTGCGAATTTGCGTCCCATAGCGCGCGCTATCGACATACCGAGAGACGTCTTACCGACTCCGGGAGGTCCTACGAAACAGAGTATCTGATTGCGAAGCGAGGGGTTTAGCTGTTTGACCGCGAGGTACTCGAGAATGCGTTCTTTGGGCTTCTCAAGTCCGTCGTGATCTTCATCGAGAATTTTCTTTGCCGCGGCGACGTCGACCGTGTCGACCGTCACGACGTCCCACGGAAGATCAAGGCAAGTGTCGAGATATCCTTTGACGACTACCGCTTCGGGCGCTCCGAAGGGCATTTTGGAAAGCCTTGAGACCTCTTTCATCAGTTTGTCGGCAATATCGTCGGAGACTTTCTTATCTGAAGAAAAACTCGTCTTTTCGATCGCGTCGATATAGTCTTCGATATCGTCGTCCTCGTCGCCCAGTTCTTCGCGGATGACTTTCACTTTTTCGCGTAAATAGTTCTCATACTGGATCTTTTCAAGATTCTTCTGTATCTTCTGGTGGATGAGTATTTCTTCTTTATAGATCTCGATATCGTTCTCAAGGACCGCGCAAGCGAGAAGCGCCCGCTTCGCTCTGTCGAACTCCGAGAGTATCTTGACCTTGTCCTCATACCTTGAGAACGCGGTATATGATGCAAAATCGGCAAGCTGACCGATATCTGATATATCTTTCGCCGCGGCCATCTGTCCGCGTCCTTCCGGAGGAAGAAGCTTTGAAAGCTCACGGATCTTTGTTACGATGTGACGGCGAAGCGCCTCGTCGCGCACACTGCTCGTCGGCTCAACGTATACCTCGGGGATCACGGACGCGAAAAGTATGCCGCCCTCCTCGGAATATCCGAGGGAAGTGGCGCGGCAGATACCTCTCATCATCACCTTTACCGCGTCGTCGATAATGGAGATCGACTGCTCGATCTTTGCGATAACGCCGACTGTGAGAAGCTCGTCCGGCTTCGGGGTAAATATGTCGGGATCCTTCGAGAACGCGAGAAAAACGGTCTTGTCGGATTTGTCCGCGTGGTCGAACGCAAGAAGAGAGCCTTCGCGCAATATATCAAAATTTACAGGTATGTACGGATATGTTATCATCGTGCCGAGAGTTATTACCGGCAGTTTCAATCCTTCTGTGTCGTTAGTATCAAAGGGCATTGCTGTTTCCTTTCGAGTTTGATTTATATATTATAACACACTTTTATTAAAAAATCTATAAGTCAGAATATATTTATTGCGAAAAACGAATTTCATTTTATTGAGAATTATTGTTGAAATGACTGAATTTTTCTGCTATAATTACAACGAAAATATTTTAAGGAGTCAAATAATGCCAAGAATTGCCTCATCAAAACTTACCGATTACGAGATAATTTACAGAGCAGACGCCACGAAGTCCGAGAAGACCGCGGTGAGCGAACTCAAAAAATATCTTTTTAAAATAACGGGAGCCGTTTTCTGCGAGTTTACCGATAACAGACGGCGCGGCGCAAAAGAGATCGTCGTTGGCTTTACCAACCGCGGCGGATACAACGACGCGCTCGTCTCAAAACTCGCTGACGAAGGTTTTAAGATCGTGACCGAAGGAGAAAAGATCTTTATCCTCGGCTCGGGAATAAGAGGCGCGCTTTACGGCGTATATACTTTCCTCGAAAAGTGCTGCGGATGTCTCTTTATGACAAACGATTACGAGAGGGTTCCGAGAAAAGAGACGCTCGATATAGACGCGATAGACGATGAAGAGATCCCGGTATTCATGTCGAGAAACTCTTACTGGTATCCTGTTAAAGACGAAGTCATCAGCGCGAAGCTGAAGATAAACGGATGCTCCGACAGAGTGCTCACGGAAAAATACGGAGGCGGCGTTTACTACGCGGGCGATTTTCAGCATACTATCGGTTATCTTGCCGAGCAGTGTCCCGAGGGAGAACGCGCGTGGGTACAGCCGTGCCTTTCCGACGAGAACGTTTACAAGACCGTTCTCAAAAACGTGAGACGCAAGCTGCGCGAGTGTCCGCACGCGAAGATCATGTCGATCACGCAGAACGACGGCGACACCGGCGCCTGCAAGTGCGACAAGTGCCGCGCGGTGAACGAGCGCGAAGAGTCCGAAATGGGTACGATGCTTCAGTTCGTCAACAGAATAGCACGCGAACTGAAAGACGAATATCCGGACGTTTTGTTCGATACATTTGCTTACAGATTCACAAGAAAGCCCCCGAAGACCATAATGCCCGAGGATAACGTGATCGTCCGTCTTTGCTCGATCGAGTGTTGTTTCAGACACGCTCACGAGGACTGTCACGAAACTCCCGGACACGAGGAGCCGTCTGAGCCCTTCTCCGAACAGCTCATCGAGTGGGCGCGCAGAACAAAGCACCTCTTTATATGGGATTACACGACCGACTTCACTAACTACGCGACGTCGTTTATGAATATCCCGATCTTGCGCCGCAACGTTGAGTTCTTTGCAAGAAACGGAGCGGAAGGGGTATTCGAGCAGGGTAACATTTTCTGCCCGAACGGAGAGTTCGGCGAACTCAAAGGATATATCCTTGCAAGACTTCTTTGGAATCCGTATATGACGGAAGAAGAGTACTGGCGCGAGATAGACCGCTTCTGCGAGGGTTATTACGGAAAGGGCGGCAAGTACATAAGAGAACTGATCGACTATATGGCGGAGTGCTCGAAGGATTCTCATTTCGGTATCTACTTCGATAACGCGTCGATCTACATCAAGCCGGACGGATATACAAACGAACTTGAGGCGAAGCTTGAATATGTCCGCCGCGCCGGAGAGTATTATGACAAGGCGCGTTCTCTTGCGGAAACGGATGAGGAGACGGCGCATATCAACTGCTCCGAGATACAGCTTTACAACTATAAATTCTTTATCTACAATCAGATCAAAGATGAAACAAAAGACGACGAGTCAAGACGCGCCGAGTACGACGACGCTTGCGCGAAGATAGTTGAAAACGGCAAGGTCCTCTTCAAATTGATGAAGATGTACGGAATGATCTGCCCGCGCGAATTTGCGTGGATGGATAAAGTGGACGAGCCAGACTATATGACGTGCCCGCTCTTCTGGGAAAATCCGAAACAATGAGAATTATATTTGAAGACGCGGAACTTGAAGAGTTCGCGATGGAAGGGGACGGCGAGATCGCAGTCCCCGTTCAGGTATCAAAAGACAATGACGGTACCGTGATAACTGTCTACTCCCGCTTTGAAAAAGAAGCGGGAGAGTTTTCGCGTTTCTTTGCGCGCGATCCGTTCTCAAGCGACGCGATAAGTTTTTTAAGACGCCGCGTTGAGCCGGCGATGAACGACGCGGGATATGAGTACGAATGGGAATACGACCACACCGTGCTGAAATATGAAGCGGTAAGCGAAGACGGTATAAGAACGATGCAAATATCAGACGCCGAGGTTGTATTCATCGAAACCGAGGATGAACTTTCAAAATATTATTTTGCAACAACTCGCGACTTCACGATAAATGACGACGATAAGAATGACGTCGCGTTTGCCGCGGTAAGGGACGGCGCCGCATTGTCCGTCGCGTCCGTCAACGATCTTTCGGAAGACGGCGCGATTGAAGTTAACGTTGAAACGGTCCCCGCTGAGCGCGGTAAAGGTTATGCGAGTGCAGTTTGCGCATCGCTTTGTAAGTATCTTCTGTCGCGAGGCGAGCGGGTGGTTTATCAATGCCGCGCCTCAAACGGGGCGTCGCGTGCCGTCGCGGAAAAGTGCGGACTGAAATACAAAGGAAAAACGTTCAGTTTTGTTTGCTACAGAAATTTGTAGGAAGGAGTAAGTCATGGCATTTGACGCTGGTATTCTGTCTCACATCGCAAGTGAGATGAGACAGACTCTTGTCGGCGGCAGGATCGAAAAGATACATCAGCCGCAGAAAAACGAAATACTGCTCACCGTCAGATGCGCGGGCGAGAGCAGAAAAATACTTATTGACGTCGGGTCTTCAAACGCGCGGATCAATATAACCTCTATGAAGATCGACAACCCTGCGACGCCGCCTATGTTTTGCATGATGCTCAGGAAGCACTTTTCCGGAGCAAAGATATCCGGTATCGAGCAGATGGGCTTCGAGAGGGCGCTTCG
>JAFXNX010000040.1 GCA_017529175.1 Clostridia bacterium | reverse complement strand
CCCACCGCTATAGACGAGTCCCACCGCGTAACGCGTGACGGCTGCGAGCATCAGATGGAGCGTCGCGGAAAACATCTCCTGTTCCGTAACGTCCGTGCGCAGCGTTTTGTCCGCCAGCGCTTTCCGGTAGATAGTCCCGAAACGCGTTGCAAGCTCGTTTATCGTTTCGTTGTAGGGACGCGTCGACTCTTCCGAGAGCCCCGCGCCGCTGACGTATACGTTGAAAAACTGATTGAAGCGCAAAATGTCCTTGCGTTTGCGGTACAGATCGAGAAACGATTCAAGATAGTATTCAAAGACCTGACGCGCCGTAAATGAATCGCTGTCCATTCGCCTGCTCTGCGCTATCTGTATTTCCCATATCCAGCTTCCGACAGCCATGACAAGGTCGCTCTTGTTTGCGAAATACCGGTAGACAGTCGCGATACCTATCCCGGCTTCGGATGCGATCTCGTTCATTTTGACTGAATCGATCGCCTTTTCGGAAAATACCCGAAACGCGCTTTCAATGATACGCTGGCGTACCGCGTTGTTTTTGATCGCGGAAAGATCCGTGTTTGCGCCCATGAGATGTTCCCTTTCTAAAATGATAGACACTCTATTTCTACTGATAGACAGTTTATCACTCGCGGAAATAAATGTCAATAGCGTCCGGCGCATTTTTATATTTTCATAACATTTCATACAAAAAATCGATCTTTCGGAGCTTTCGATCAAGGAAGGCGACGTCTATGATCCCGACGGTCATATTTGAAACAATACGAAACCTTACATTCATTTAGATAACGTGGCCTTTGTTGACAACGAAACGATATTATGATATATTTTTATTGATACAGTCGTACAGTTTGTTATATCAATGATAAAACCGGTCAAACAGACCTTGATTTGAAAGTCAGAGTTATGAAAAGAGGATTTATTACTATTGCGACCGGAAAGAAGCATTATTATGAGATAGCGGCAAATCTGCTGAAGTCTTACCGCCATTTCACAAATCATGCGCTTCCGTTTGCCGTGATCGCCGAAGAAGAAAACGAATATACCGCCCTTTTCGACGACATAATAATTACAAAAAAATCCACTCATTCCTTTATGGACAAGTTTTTGCTTTTAAAGAATTGTCCTTATGACGAAACTATATTCTTTGATGCGGATTGTCTCGCATACGGCGACCTGAACGTATATTTTGACTTTTTCAAGGATTCGACTGACTTCTCCACCATAGGCGTCAATGTTGACAAATATGCCGGGACCGGCGCATGGTATAACGTCGAAGATATCTGGAAATACGGCGATATGATAGAATACAAAAGCCGGGTCCATGCGGGAGTCATGTATTTCAGAAAGAGCGATTCCCTTGAAAAAGTCTATTCCGATTGTATTGATATTTACAGCAACTATGATAAGCTTCATTTCCACACTTGCGAAAAATCATGCGATGAAGCCGTCTTCGGTATTGCCATGCCGATGAACAATATGAAAGCGCGGCGGGAAGATCCGAAATTATTCGCCTGCCTTCCTTGTGTTACCTACATAAAAACGGATATGTTGAAAGGAAAGCTCTCATTCAGGACCGATTGGGACGGCTTTACCGAAAACAGCGTACTTTTACATTTCGGAACGAATCAGACGTTTCAACCGCTGTACAGATTTGACGTCGAATGTTTGAATTATATGATCGGGTATGAAAACAAAAAAGCGCCTCTCATAAAGAAATTCTTATATAATTTCAGGGCGCGTTACTGTTATTTGAAGATCACGTACGGAGTGCGGTGTTTTTTTACAAGGGTCAAAAGGAAACTTTTCGGCACAAAAAAATAAGGCGCCGGTCAACGTGTTAAAAAACTGCGAGGCGGGGATGAACAGATCCGTAAAAAACGGACAATAGAAAAAACAGCCTCCTATGGTAGAATTAAAAGAGACTACCATAGGAGGTTTTGTTATGGGAAGAGGATATAGGCACATACAGAGATATGAAAGAGAGATCATAGAGCAAATAGAGGAAGGCAAAACACTACGGGAGATAGGAGAACGATATGGATTCACATACAAACAAATGCGGAATTTTAAGACGCGATACAACAAAAAACAACGAGAGCTTGCAGCAGGGATAGCAATCAAGAAGAAAGGGAGACCGTGTAAAGAAGGGTCAAACGTACCGCCATCGATACAGCAATTAAGTAAACTTACACAGTTGCAATATGAAATTGCCCGCAAAGACGCCAAAATCAAATCATTGGAAATGGAAAACGAACTGATGCGGGATTTTCTCTCGCTCACAGAAAGGAAGTGAGGACAAGCGTATAATATATGGTAATATATCGGCATAAAGAGAAATACTCGATAAGTGAAATGTGCAGATTTTTCAATGTATCAAGAAGCGGATATTACGACTATGTCAAGCGTATGGAGCAGCCGGATCGGGATCTGCCTTTGGCAGAGCAGATAAAGGAATGTCAACAAGAAGTCAAGAGAACATACGGATATCGGAGAGTTCAGATATGGCTTGAACGCAAAGGAATCCACCATAATCCAAAGACTGTGCTGCGCGTTATGCAAAAATACAATCTTCTTTCCGTAGTCAGAAGAAAGAAGTATCAAAAATACGGAGAATGTTTGCACAGATACCCGAATCTGTTAAATAGGGACTTTCATGCGGATAGACCAAATCAGAAGTGGTTACGGATATATCATATATCAAGACAGAACAAGGTTTTCTGTACCTATCTGTCATCCGTGATCTTTATGATAATAGCATTGTTGCTTTCAAGACCGGCACTGATCAAAATATTCATCTCGTTTTGAGTACGATCAGAGAAGCGAAGAGAAAGGAAAAGGTCACAGCAGAGGTGCAGCTCCACAGTGACTAAGGCTTTCAATACACATCGCAAGCATTTTCCCGCCCGATTCAATCATACGGCATTACGCCGTCAATGTCAAGACGTGGAAACCCATATGACAATGCTTTGGCTGAAAATTTTTTCTCTATTCTCAAAACAGAGTGTATTTACCGGGCTAAACCGCGCACCTATGAGGAGGCTCGCCTCCTCATAGGTGATTACATCCATTTCTACAACTACCAGCGTATTCAACTTAAAACAAAACTGACACCGATGGAATACCGATGTCAGTTTGCTTAACTATTTAATTATTTCTGCCTTTTAGGCTGTTTTTGTGCTGTCCGTACAAATTGGGGCAGTTTAGGATCTCCCCGCCTCGTTTATTTATTTTGATTATTACAGTATTCGATCGTTTTGCAGACCGATCGTTTGCATTATGCAAAAGAATACTTTGATTCAAACTCCTCAACGGACACCGGGCGGGAAAAATAGTAGCCCTGGAAGCGGCTGCATCCCATGGAGGTGAGGGACCTAAGCTGTTTTTCGGTCTCTACCCCCTCGGTGATGACCTGCATTCCGAGCTCGCGCGCCATCGAGATAACGGAGCGCAGAATGATCTGACTGCGAAGCGCGTTCTCCGTCTCGCGAAGGAATCCCATATCTATTTTCAGAACGTCCGCGTTTATGTCCTTGAGCAGACTGAGCGAGGACTGACCTTTTCCGAAATCGTCGATCTCGACGAGAAATCCCGCCGTCTGGAGCTTTGAGATGACGGATGAGCTTCTTACCGCCTCGTCGATGAGCGCGCTCTCCGTTATCTCTATCCTCAACTTACCGTTGTCGACACCGTACTTTCCGGTCAGCTCCGTCAGCACGCTGTAGATATCCATACTGTAAAGATCCTTTGCGGACATATTGACGGAGATGGTAAGATCCCGCATATCGGTATCCTTCCACAGAGCGAGCTGTCTTACCGCCTGCTCCCAGATATTCCGGTCGAGCTCGTGGATGAGTCCCGCGTTCTCGAGAGTCTCGATAAATACCGCGGGAGGAACGACCGTTCCGTCGCGCCGCACCCAGCGGACGAGCGCCTCCGCCCCGAAGGGAGTTCCGTCCTCTTTGGCGATCGGCTGAAGATACATTCGGAATTCTCCGTTCTTCAGCGCCTCGTCGAAGGAACTTATCACCTTCTGCTCAAGCAAGCCCTTTTGCATTATATCGCCGTCAAAATACGCGATCGTACGGTTGACGTCCTTGTGGATGGCGCGCAGCGCCATATTCGCTCTGTCAAGCATCACGGACACGGGGATCGAAGAGTTCTCTATCCTGTATACACCGAAGTGGATGCATAGTGTGTAGATGCCGTTGCTGAGCTTGTTTCTGACCGCCGACGCCGCGTCCTTAAAGTCGTCTTCCGAATAGTTGTCGCTCGGAATAAGGACTGCGAACTTGTCTCTGTAAAGCCGGCTGCAGATACCGCCGTTCTCGAAGGCGATCTTCTCAAGCCGGTCCGCCGTTTCGATCAGCGCCTCGTTCCCCTTCTCCGCTCCGAAAAGATCGGAGAAAAGGCGGAATTCCATTATGTCTCCCGTTATCATGGTCCAGAACGCCTCTTCGCTGTCCGAGAGAAGCTCGCGGGCGGTCTCGTGGAAAACGTCCGCTTTAAGAGTTCCGGTAAGGTCGTCGTGCACCGCTCTGTAGCGAAGCGCGGTATCGTTTTCGTTCTCCGCGTTTCTGTCGTTCGCACCTGCGCCGCCTTCCGACGCGTCCTTGACTTTGACAAGCTCCATCACCGCGTTGAAGACCCCGCCGTCGGACATCTTCAGCTTCACCGGATTCGACTGGATATGATATACGCGGTCGTTAAAATGCTCCGATTTCTCCTGATGACAGCCAGTTCTGCAGGCGACGGCGCTGGAACAGTTGACGCATTTACGGTCTGAGTTCCAGATGCCGTAACACCTTTTGTCCATCTTTATTGCTCCGTCGTCGCCAAGCTCAAGGATACGGCATTCTATCGGATCCACCACGCGGGCGAGATCGTACATTCCTGCCATTATCTCAAGTGCCGATCTCATTTCCTGCACCGAATACTCTTTTTTGTTCATCGTCTGCACTGTCTTTACCGTTTCGTCCTTTATCATTATTCCGTTTTACTCTTTCCGTTCTTTACGTCGTACATCCGCTCGTCCGCCATTGAAAATAGAGTTCTGAGGGAGGTGTTATCAACAACGGGTCCGTGCGCAAGTCCGTAAGAAAACTCTACCGACGCGTCGCTGTCGTCCGCTTTTATCACGGGAGAGGTCTCGTTTATTAATTCGAGTTTCCCTTCCAGTTCATCATCCGAAAGACGCGGACAGATAATGAGAAATTCATCTCCTCCGTAACGGTAGCAGTTGTCTCTGCCGAACGCATCCGCAAGCAGTATGCCCGTTTCCCTGAGGACCCGGTCGCCCTCTTCATGGCCGTAAGTGTCGTTTATCATCTTGAATTTGTCAATGTCAAGCATTATAACGGTGACTTCGTTGTTCTGATATGAATCGTACCCCTGTCTTAACGCCATTCTGTTCTGTATACCGGTGAGCGCGTCGGTAAGGGATATGGACTGCAGTCTTTCGTTTTCTTTATGGAGCTTTTCGGTGAGTTCATCGACTTCCACGAACGCCTTTACCTCCGCTCTCTTGAGGAAGCACACGAGAAGCAGGTCCGCAAGAATGCCCGCAAGAGAGACTATGACCTTTTGCGTGTTCTGAGACGTAAAATGGATGAAGTCGTTGTCTGTGGAGAAGAAATACAGTGTGTAGAAGAACATTATGATACCGGCGGTGATACCTCCTCCGAATCCGAAGAGCGCCGAGCACAAAACGAGTCCGGCAATCAAAATCATATTCGGGTTAGGGATCTTGAAGAAATACACTATCAGGATAAGGATCGCCATAATAGCGAATGTCGATACTATTTTTACAGGCAGACTTACCTGAAGCTGCATCAGAGTCGTTCTTCTGTTAACGTTTTTCATTTCTGTCCCTCTTTTGCTCTTTTTTCTTTCATCAGCCATTTGTTTTCGTACATAAGTCTGTCGGCACGGCGCACCACGTCGCTGACGGACGTGTCCTCTCTCGGATCGTATACCGCCATACCGCGCGCAACGTCGACCTGTTCCCAACGCTTATCCGACGACGCGCGACGTCCCGCGCAGGCATCGTCAAACTTTTTCAACAGCTCTTCTTTGTTTGAAAAATCTCTGTCGATAAGGATAGCCGCGAACTCGTCGCCTCCTATCCTGAATACGGGGCTGTGTCCGAAGATGCAGCAGATTATGTCAGCCGCTTCCTTCAGATATATATCGCCCTTGTCATGACCGTTCTGGTCGTTGACTTTTTTAAGATCGTTGCAGTCGAATATACATACCGCAAACTCTACCGCTTTTCCCTCTTCGTTCATCTGCGACTGCATATTCTTGATGCAGATATCAAAGGCGCCTTTATTGTGAAGAGAGGTGAGCGCATCCGCGTAAGCGAGGTCGTTAAGATCGCTTATGTAGCCCTTCAGGTGGGTGGTAAGTTCTTTGAACGCCTTCGTCAGTACGCCGACTTCGTCTTCGCCCTCATAGTCCAGATCGCACTCGTAATTTCCTTCGTCGACCTGGTGAGCGACTTCGGTGAGTTTCTTAAGCGGCTTCGTAATATGACCGGATACGCGCATGATAACCAGCGTGAACAGCGCCACCGATACGCCAAAGATGATGAGGGTCACCGTTATCCAGTTATGCCACTCCGCGTTGATCTCCGACACCGGCACCGTTACGTTGAGGCGCATTCCGTTTGAAAGCTCGAGCCATATCGCCTGCTTGTCCACGCCTTCGTAAGTATACGCTATGGACGAATCGCTTGAGAGCAGACCGTCCGGCACCTTCGGATGGTTCTCCGACAGCTCCTCGACCGAAATATGCGGGTGATATATGATAGTGCCTTCCGCGTCGTTGATGAATGCGTAACCGTTCTCATACAGAGTTATGCTGTCGACCTGCTCCGCCATGGTCGAGTAATCTATCTCGATGCCGATGACGCCGACGAACGTGCCGCCGAGGTAGACCGGAGTATTATACGAGATGACTCTCGCGCCGAGGTTGTCCGTGATATACGGCGGAAGCCATATCGACTTCCCCGTCGCCTTCGGAACGGTGAACCATACGAGCTGCGAGGTGTCGTCGGTATCGTACTGCGTGATATCCGTTACCTCGTGCTCGACAAATCCCTCTCCGTCGGTGTTGACGTACCAGAAACCTTTGGCGTCAGTCGAGACTTTCGGGTCTATGCGGTAATAATACGTAAGGATACCGTTCGTCTTATACGTCATTTTTTTGAAAATATCGCTTACCCTGTCAAGATGAGATTGCAGTTCGTCCTCCTCGATCGAAACGAGATCGGATTCCACGTAAGCGGATACCATCTCCACGGACTGCTCCACGCTTTCAAAGTAGAAATCAAGGTTTTTCTCTCCGGATTCGCACAACAGAAGCAGTATCTGGTTTGAGCTGCGCTGTCCGATATTTCTGATCGCGATAACACCGAAGACTGTTGCGGCGGTCAGAGCGAAAGCTATAGCTAAGACTGTCAGAGTTGTAATTTTGGTGCGTATTGATTTCATGACAAGTCCTTTCCCAATATGCGTCTTAAAAATACCGTCGTTTTTGATCCGGCTGCGGATCATTTATGCTCGGAAAATCTGACTCCGGCGATAAGTTTCTCGCCGTCGCTCTCATTAACGCGTCCTATGCGAAGGCTCACCATTCTCGGCTCGCCGTCCATAACGAGACGGTAGCTGAGTTTGAATCGTTTGTTTTCTTCAACGTCGCGCAGCACGTTCTCTTTTGTGAAATTCTCAAGGAAATACGAAACGTCGTCGGGATAGACGGTTTTTGCGCCGTCCTGTCTTCCCTGCGCGAAGAAGTCGTCTCCGTCCTTGGCAAACGCGAACTTTTCATAATCCGACGACGCGCTGTACTGCGTATAACTTCCCGTTTCGGGGTCTATCGTATAAAGCGCGATAAAGTTGCCGGAGAGCGCCGCGATCCTGCCGAAGAGCGTCGCTTCCTGTCTTGCCTTGAGATCCTCTTCCTCGTGTTTCTTCTGAGCGTCGATGATACTGATACCCATTATGATATGCTTTCCTTCGGGGCTCATGCGGGTGACCTTCATATTTACGTACATCGGCACGCCGGTGTCGACAAGACGGTATGTCGCATTGAAGACTCCCTGCTCGTCGAGTTCTTTTATGATATTTTCTTTGGAGAACGCGGCGTAAAACGTCTCACGGTCCTCTTCGAATATTCTGTAGGAATCGCGTTTGCTCGATTCGAAAAAGTCTTCCCCGTGGCGTTCGAGCGCAAGCTCTTCACCGCCGACCGGAGACGAATACTCGATAAACTTGTCGGTTTCGAGGTCGATATAATAAATATTGTAGTAGTCAGCAGCAAGCGCTCGTGCGATCTCGGCGTAAGTCGCGCCGTCCCCGGGAGCCGTGATCGAAAGAACGGCAACAGCCGCGGCAAAAGCGCTCTTTTTCGGATTCGCTCCGACGCGCCTTGCGAAGCAGTGGGCTATCGAACCGTCCGGCAGTCTTTCATCAAAGAACGCTCTGTTGTTTCCGTCACAGCATTTATCAACGAGCTTCACAAACGAAGAATCTTTACCGAACGGAGTCGTCTTCTCATCCGCCGTCTCTTTTGAAAGATCATAGTCAAAGAATCTTTTTGCGAAATCTCTGAAAGATTTGTTCGTGCGGACAAAGCGTATGTTTCCGTCTGTGATCTCGACGATACTCATGGGGATCGTGTTGAAAAAGTTATGGAAGGACGTCTCGTCCTCTTTGTTTGCGATGACCGCCAGGTCGTAAAGGTTTACTCTGCCTATCGCCTCAAAGTATTCGGTCTGCTCCGGGTCCTCGTAACCGACCTGCTTTCCGCTCGCGTACAGTTCGATCAGCGCCTCGTACGATATGGGTTTTCCGAAATAGTAACCCTGAAGTTTAGAACAACCTATCTCGCGAAGGAATCTGACCTGCGCCTCCGTCTCGACTCCTTCGCATGCCACGTCGATGCCGAGGGACGACGCCATCTTCATAAGCTCCGTAAGGATTATTTTCCCGCCGTCTCCCTCGTCGAGCTTCTGCATAAAGCTCATATCGAACTTCAAAAGGTTGAATCTTATGCTTTGAAGAACGTCGAGCGACGAATAACCGCTTCCGAAGTCGTCCATCCATACCGAGAAACCGAGGTCGCGGAATCTTGCGATCTCATCTTTCATAAACTCGAAATCGCTTCCGATCATACTCTCCGTTATCTCAACGATGATCTTATCCCGACCGACGCCGGAGGCGTCTACTCTTTTTCTTATCTCCTCAACGATATCACACATCTCGAAGTCGGATCTTGAAAGGTTGATCGAATGAGGAACGATCGTCATACCGCGCTCGATCTGATCTTTTATCTTCTCAAGAACGCGGTCAACGACGCAAAGATCGAGCTTATAAATGAGACCCGCTTCCTCAAGATACGGGATGAAGTCCGCGGGAGACATAAATCCGTTCGCGGGATCGATCCAGCGCGCGAGCGCCTCTTCGTCGCTGACTCTTCCGTTTACCGCTCTTACTATCGGCTGATAATATACCTGGATCCAGCGCTCTTTTATCGCCTTGTCGATATTCTCAACGATATACTGACGCTTTATCGCGTCCTCGCTGAGTTTCTTTTCGTAATACCTGAATGACGATTCATAGATCTCGCCGAGCGAATCGCAGGCGAGCTTCGCTCTGTCGCAGACTACGTTGACGGG
Source organism: Clostridia bacterium (assembly GCA_017529175.1). The sequence continues at coordinate 210 of JAFXNX010000040.1, read as the reverse complement.
TACCTCTTCTCCGCGGCTGACGTAAACGCCGACTCTGACCGGAAGAGAGTTTCCGCCTTCAAGCTCCGCACTTTCCCTGAAAAGACGTTCAAGCGAGTCTTCGATCTTGCCTTTTTCCGTAAATACCGCGAAATGGTCCTCGCTCAAATGTCCGCAGTTTCCGCTCCCGTATATTTCGTCAAGCAGCTTTGCAAAAGACTTAAGCAGTCT
>JAFXNX010000039.1 GCA_017529175.1 Clostridia bacterium | reverse complement strand
CAGCACTTCTTTATGACTTTTGCGACCTCCTCCATATAATCGTGGTTGAAGATCCCGTCTGTGTCCTTTGCAAGCGCTTCACCCGAAAGCTTGAGCAACACTCTGTTATACGCGCGTTTATCCATATTATTCTGCTCCTGTAACTTATTATATATTATTTTACAACAATTATCTTTATTTGTAAAGTAGAAATATTAAATATATATAAGATAAAACGCAGAGAAAAATTTCTCTGCGTTTTGTTCCGTATTACCAGCCTCTCTCGTTTACGTACTCGAGGAAGAGATCCGGCAGACACTGTTCCACGTCGATCTCGTTCTTTTCGTCGAAAGCGGGATCGTTGCCGAATTTGCAGTTGAGTCTCCAGAAGCACTCAAGATCGTTTACTTCCTTCTGGATTTCCGAGAGTTTGGAGTTGAAGTCTTCATACGACATCGCCTCGATCTTTGCGTAGAGCTCACGCGACTTCGCTGAAAGTTTGTCGAGCAGTTCCGATGTCTTTTCGTTAAGGCACGTAAATCCGTATGTATACGGCAGATACAGGTATGTGTTTATGGATTTTGCGCCGTCCCATTCGCTCATCGGTACGCCGTAATCGGGATACGTGACGAATGCGTTGCCCGTCTCGCTCATATCCATTTTATACTTATCGCTGAGTTTTGTGATGATCGAATCGTCTTCGATATCATATCTCCAGTGAATACCTTCACAGCCGTATTGAAGAATCGTTCTGAGATTTGTATCGGTATTGATCGCCGTCACGATCTCCATCGCGCGGTTAAGATCCTTTGTATTCGAGGACACGGCATAGCACGACTTATAAACCTCGTCGCGCGAGAGCTGAGGATACTGCAGCGCAACTACCTCGTAATCGTCCATATACTTCTGAATATCGTAGTAAGTACCCGTAACGAATCCGACCGCGAACTTGTCGACCTTATTGATGTCGGCGGGTTTCGCGATGGCATTGACGCGCTTGTAGAACTTATAGTTGTTGACGAACGCGGTCGTCTCAAAGACGCTCTTCATTGAAAAGGTCTCGTAATTCGTAACTCCGATGTCAGCGGGAGCGGCGATAAGAGAGAAAACGTCCTGATCGTCTTTACCGATATACTTTATGTTCGGAATTGTAAACTGACCTGCGACAGGTGTGACGTCGGGAAGGTTTTTGACGACGTCTTCGATAAACGAAACGCCGGTTCCTTCGTAGTCAAGAAGCGACTCGACTCTTGTGAACTTTTCAGGATCATACGAGAGCTTCTCGCAAACTTCTTTATTTATAAGCATTACTTCCATAGTCCCCGCAACTCTGTTATTGGGGATCACGGAAAGAGATCCGTCATAGACAGCACCTTTAAAGAAATTCGAGTTGATATATGACGAGAGTTCTTTACTTTCAAGAGCGACGTTCGATGAAAGATCGGAAAGAAGCATATCGTCGTAGAGGAGCTTGAATTCGTCAAATCCGTGGACAAGGAATATGTCGAACTGGTCGCTTTCTACACCCGGATATGATGCGAATACGGACGAATTCAGAAACGCGTTTTCATATTCGTAGTCATACGGGCGCTTTCCGTTTTCATCTACAGGCAGTATGTATTGAGAAGCGGCGCTTTCCTCTTCCGCAGCAGTTTCATCCACGGTCTCGGCAGCCGTCTCTTCCGCTACCGCCTCGACAGTCTCGGATCCGGTATCCTGCGCGGTCTCGTCGGCGTTTTTGTTCGCGTTTTTCTTTGCGTCGCGGCGCGCCTGTCTTTCCGCCCTTGCTTTCGCGTCAGCTTTATCCTGTTCGTCTTTGATCTGATAGATCTTGGAAAGAACAAGGCTGTCATATTCGTCAGCGGGAAATACCTTCAGCTTGATCGCAGTTTTGAACTTCTGCTGTGTGATCGCGTTGATTGCATTTTCAACGTTAACGACAGCTTCGTCGTCGATCTCAGAGCCTTCGGCGGCGGGAAGCCACAGGGAAAGCGTCATTGCGGCTCTTGTGACCGTTATAGTCTCTTCCTCTTCTTCTCCGCATCCGGTAAGCATCAGAGCTGACATTATCATCACGATGCAAAGAATCAGACTTACAATTCGCTTATTCATTATCGTCCTCCTTGAGGTATAAACGACGCTAATCGTATTCATTTTAGTATAAAATATATTATTCTTATT
>JAFXNX010000038.1 GCA_017529175.1 Clostridia bacterium | reverse complement strand
GTTGCGCTCGTCTTCAGAGGTTATAAAATAGCGCTGAGAGCGCCGGATACGTTCTCATCGCTGCTCGTTTTCGGCATCACGACTCAGGTGGGACTTCAGGCGTTCCTCAATCTTATGGTCGTAACGGACGTTATTCCCAACACGGGAATATCGCTCCCGTTCCTCTCATACGGAGGCAGTTCGCTCGTAATGCTGATGGCGGAAATGGGTATCATACTGTCCGTGTCAAGACAGTCTTATCAGAAAATACAGTAACTTTGATCGGAGAGGTCGGAATGAGAGTATTAGTGACCGGAGGCGGTACAGGAGGACACGTCAATCCCGCGCTTGCGATCGCGGGAACGATAAGGGCGAACGTTCCGGGGGCAGTTATAGAATACGTCGGGACGTCCTGGGGTATCGAGAACCGTCTTGCCGAAAGAGCGGGATACAAGATACATCACGTCGATATACGGGGCATCAAAAGGAGTTTCTCCTTGTCTAACGTCAAGACCGCGTATTACGTTATGACGGCTCCGGGAAAGGCGAAGCGTCTTCTTCGCGAATTCAAACCGGACATCGTGATCGGCACCGGCGGATACGTTTGCTGGCCTGTCGTAAAGGCGGCGTGCGAAATGAAGATACCGACAGCGCTCCATGAATCGAACGCGGTGCCGGGAGTTGCCGTCAAAGCGCTCGCGTCGGGCGTTGACAGAATATACGTCAACTTCGAGTCCACGGCGGAATTCTTCCGCGACAAGGACAAGGTGCTTCACGTCGGAAACCCGCTTATGTCGGAGTTCGCCGCGATAGATAAGGATGAAGCAAAGCGCACGCTCGGTATCCCCGAGGGCACCCGGTGCGTTCTTCTCTCGTACGGCGGAAGTCTCGGAGCGGAAAAGATCAATGAATCGATGCTTGCGTTTATGAAAAACGTGGTATCTGAAGATAAGAGTATCTATCACATCCACGCAAGCGGCTCGTCGGGTTACGGGAAGATGTCAAAGGAGTTTTCCGAGGCGGGGCTCGACAAGTGCGAAAACATAGAGCTTCTCGAGTACATATACGATATGCCGATCAAAATGGCGGCAGCCGACGTCGTGGTGAGCCGCGCCGGAGCGATGACAGTTTCCGAGCTGTCAAGATGCGGAAAATGCTCGCTCTTCATACCCTCGCCGAACGTAACAAACAATCATCAGTATAAAAACGCAAAGGTCCTCGTTGACGCGGGAGGCGCCCTTCTTTGTGAAGAGAAGGATCTGGAAAGCGATCTTGAAAAGACGCTCACCCGTCTTCTTTCTCCGGATGGAGACGCCGAGCGTGCGAAAATGGAAGAGAAGATTAAGAGCTTTTCTGTCCCCGATGCAAACAAACGTATCTTCGACGATATCATGAAACTGACGGGGAAATGATATAAGGATCTGCTTCAAAAGCGGTAAAGAGTTTTAATGGAAAGGAGTTCGCTATGCCGGATATTAACAGAAATACGAATAACCGGGTATCCGGCAGAAGAAGAGAAGCGCAAAGAGCCGATTACTCGAGAGGGAACCGAAACTGGAACACACAGCAGTATAAGGACAGCGTAAAGACCGGACGTACCGAGACGATAGCGCTGAAAAGCTCAGGCGCTCCGAAGGGACGCAGCGCTCCTTATTACTACGACAACACTCCCGCCGCCCTTCGCGAAAGGCGCCGTAAGAGCTTCGAGAAAAAACGCGAGATGTGGCGTGAGAGCGTTCGGAAAAACAGACGCCGCCGCATCGCGATGCGAAGATTTCTTTCATTTATTATAATATCAGCAACTCTGCTTGCCGTCGTTACGGCTTCGTATAAACTGTTCTTTGTCGCAAAGAATATAACGGTAGAAGGCTCGACACTTTATACCGATGATGAAATAATTAGAGCCGCGGGGCTCGATACGAGGAAAAACCTTTTCTCGTTCAGTTCGCGCGAAGCGTCAAATTCGATCAGGTTTTACTGCCCTCGCGTCGTAAATGCGGACTTTGACAAAACGATCCCCAACAACGTAAAAATAGAAATAACCGAAGAAGCTCCCGTGTACTGCGCCGAAATATACGGAGATCTTTACGCGATCTCCGACTCGCTTACGGTCATGGACAAGGTCGAGCGTGCCGAAGGACTTATCAAGCTGAAGCTTCAGACCGTTTCGTACGCGGTATCCGGATCAAAACTGATCCTTGATTCGGAGAGGGCGGAAACGTTTCTTGAAAGTATAGATTCGCTCCTCGACTCCTCGCCTCTTAAATCAAAGCTCACACAGATAGATCTGAGAAATGATTTTGATATCAGAATGGTGGCCGAAAACAAATATCTTATGATGTTCGGCACGCAGGACGATATGGAAATAAAGCTCCGTCTCGCAGACGCGATGCTCAAAGACGAGGTGTTCGATTCCGGAAGCCGAGCGATAATCAACCTCGAAGACACCACAAAAACGAGTGTTATAATCGATAATCAGCTCACTTTTGACTGATTTTATACACTTGAATAAAAAATCCGATATTCGGCACGGAATAAAAAGACAAGTGTAAAATTTACATTTTTGGTAAAAATATGTGATTTTTTCGAAGAAAAAATGCAAAAAAAGTCCGTTTTTTCACGAAAACAGCAAAAAAAATATAAAAATGTATTGCAAATATAAAAAAAAGAGTATATGATTATATTGTATAGCTTTATAGTTATATGCAATCGAAGATAGGAAATAAAAAATAAGGAATCATACATACGGAGGATAAAAAAATGCCATTTGAACTCGATGACACAGTTTCCAGCGGAGTCAATATAAAAGTCATAGGTGTCGGCGGCGGCGGAAACAATGCAGTCAACCACATGATCGCGTCGAACGTAAGGGGCGTGGAGTTCATCGTTATCAACACGGATAAGATGCCTCTCTCGCATTCCAACGCAACAAACAAGATCCCGATAGGTGAAAAGATCACAAAGGGACACGGCGCAGGCGCAAATCCGGAGATCGGAGCAATGGCGGCCGAAGAGAGCGTAGACGAGATCAAGAAAGCGATCGATGGCGCCGATATGGTATTCATCACCGCGGGCATGGGCGGCGGTACAGGTACTGGCGCTGCTCCTGTAGTTGCTAAGATCGCTCACGATATGGATATACTCACTGTAGGTATCGTAACGAAGCCGTTCGCATTTGAAGGAAAGAGAAGAATGTCGCAGGCGGAGTCCGGCATCGCCGAACTCAGACAGTACGTCGACTCTCTCGTTATAATCCCGAACGAACGCCTCAAAATGGTATCGGAACGCCCGATCACGATGATAAACGCATTTGAAATAGCGGACGACGTGCTCAAGCACGGCGTGCAGAGCATTTCGGAGCTTATCAATATTCCCGGATACATCAACCTCGACTTTGCTGACGTTACCGCTGTCATGAAAGACGCGGGCTACGCGCATATGGGTATCGGATCCGCTAACGGCAAGGACAAAGCTGAACTCGCCGCAAAAGCCGCTATCTCCAGTCCGCTGATCGAGACCTCGATCTCCGGCGCGAAGGGCGTGCTCATCAGCATCACCGCGTCTCCCGACATCGGTATCGACGAGATCGACCTTGCATCCAACATGATCGCATCCGAGGCACACGAGGAAGCGAACGTTATCTGGGGTGTCGCGTTCGATCCGTCTCTTGAAGACCAGATGGACATCACCATTATTGCCACCGGCTTTGAAAACAAGGCTGAGGAAGCTGCTCAGGCAAGAGAAAAAGCAAAGAAGAGCGCTGCCGATCTGAAAGCTCCCGCGAGAGAAAAAGCATCCGAGGAAAGCGAAGACGATGAGGAAGAGGAAGAGACCGATTCCGTTGACGCTGACTTCGAGGAGCTTATGGGAATGCTCAAGAAGGACCGCGACCAGGCGCCCGCAGAGGAGCCCGCACAGCAGCCCGCCGAGAACCCGTACAGCAATTACGGATACGGCAACAACCCTTACGGCAACTACGGTTACGGCAATAACGGCGGAAACGATTTCGGCCGCAGATATTGAGAAAAAAACAATGAATTTTGCGCAGATCCGGCACCGGATCTGCGCATTTTTTATGGATTTGTAAATTTTGAGAAGCATATTGACAAAATAAAATAAACTCATTATAATTAGAATAGAATTATCCTCGGCAAAAATCAAGGGGGAAGAACCATGAAAAAAATATTTGCAGCCGTACTTTGCATCGTCTTGCTGATCAGTGCGTTTCCGCTTGCATCATCGGTGCTCGCATTCGCGCCGAATCCGGACAACGGATCCGAAGAACAGCTGACGGGCTATTTCGGCAACGAGATGGAAGTAACCAATCCCGATACGGGTGAGACGGAGACTGTAAAAGAGTTCTATTTCACTTACATTTACAGTAGACCTCTCACGAATACCGACCCCGCGGTAAACTATTCTTATCTGACGATCGGTATCAACTCTAAATATCCCGGTCAGTCGAGCGGTATCATCCCGGAGCCGGAAAACGGTGACATCAAAAAACTGCCGTGGCATGATACTACCATGCGTCTTGACAGAAAAGTTACGTCGACGGGCAGAACGGGAACAAAGAAACTGTCTGCGAACAACTATCAGTTCCTTCAGGAACTCAAGATAGAAGAAGGCATCGTTTCCATTCCCGCAAAAGCGTTCTCGCTTTCTCCGTACCTTGAGAAGGTCGAGATCGAATCCACAGTTCTGACCTCGATCCCCGAAGCGTGCTTCAAGGGGACGGTCCTCAATCAGATCAATCTTCCCGATTCCGTCGAGTCTATAGGCGATATGGCGTTTATGGGAACGTCGATCTCCTCTCTCAACACCCCCGCTTCTCTTAAGAGCATCGGAAGACAGGCGTTTGAAGGAGTTTATCCTCTCGCAACATTCGATCTTCCCGCAAACCTTGAATACGTCGGTAAATACGCATTCAGATATACACACCTCACGTCACTTGATATCCCCGGAACTCTGGGCAATATAGACGCAAGCACGTTCGAGTGCATGCCTTACCTTGAAACGGTCACGATCGCTTCTGGCATCAACTCGATCGGAGAATTTGCTTTCACGAACGATACGTCGCTCGTATCTGTATCCCTTCCGGACGGCCTTCAGGTGATCGGAGCGGACGCGTTCAGAAGATGTACCGCTCTTGAGACGATCTCGATACCTTCAAGCGTGAACAGTATCGGTAAAAACGCGTTCAAATACTGCAAATCCGTTCCTTCGTTCACAGTACCGGAAGGTATTACGGATCTCGCGGAAGGCGTGTTCTACGGATGCGAGAGTCTTACTTCCGTATCTCTTCCCTCGACCCTTACGTCGATAGCGAAAGAAGCGTTCTATGCTTGCTCTTCGCTTCCCGCGGTTTCGATCCCCGCGTCTGTCGAGTCTATCTCGTCCAGAGCGTTCGGAAACTGCTTCGCTCTTACGACTATTGCGATCCCCTACGGTATCGATGCAATAGACAACTATATGTTCTACGGATGCGAATCCCTCACGAACGTCTCCATTCCCGCGACTGTCAAATCGGTCGGTAAGGGCGCGTTCTACGGATGCAAATCGCTGACGACACTCGTTCTTCCGGCACAGCTCGAAAACATCGGCTCTGATTGCTTCTACGAGTGCGAACGCCTCGCTTCCGTCAACTTCCCCGAATCGCTCAAGAGTATCGGCAAGTACGCATTCTGCCGTTGCTTCGCTCTGACGTCGATCAACATTCCTTCCGCTAAAACGATAATCGGAAAATTCGCTTACGGTTATTTCTACTCGACCGACAGCGAAGGATTCGGCGGATTCACGACAATGTCGGACAACACGATCTACGGAGCAGAAGGTTCTGCTGCGGAAGAGTACGCAAATGCGCGCGGACTCATATTCATTAATAACTGATAACGACTGATATTACATCAACAGGCGTCTGCATCACGGCGGACGCCTGTATTATTACGGAAAGATTTTTTCGGAGAATTAGAGTTCAATGATCAAAAGATTCATCTCTTATTACAAGCCTCATAAAAAACTGTTTATAGCAGACCTTGTCGCCGCTCTTGCCCTCGCGCTCTGCGACCTCGTTTATCCAATGATAACGAGAAAAATGGTGAATGAGTTTATACCGGACAAGCTTGTCGGCTCGCTTCTTGCGTGGGCGGGCATAATGCTCGCGATATACGTCTTGAAGCTCCTTCTCAATTATTTTGTCACGTACTACGGACACGTTGTCGGAGTCCGTATGCAGGCGTCCATGAGACGGGATATCTTTTCTCATCTTCAGACTCTTCCGATGAAATATTTTGACGACGCGAAAACGGGTACGCTGATGTCAAGGATCGTCAACGATCTTATGGAAGTCTCGGAGCTTGCCCACCACGGACCGGAGGATCTTTTCCTTTCGATAATCATGCTTATCGGCTCTTTTATCATAATGGCGTCGATATGTCTTCCGCTGACGCTGATACTTTACGCAGGGCTTCCCGTAATGGTCATTTTCTCCGCAAAAAAACGGCTCAAGATGAGCCGCGCGTTTACGGAAACAAGAAAGAGCCTTGCCGAGATCAACTCGAACCTTGAAAACAGCATTTCGGGCATCAGAGTTTCAAAGGCGTATACGAACGAGGAGCATGAGCGCGAAAACTTTGATGTGGGCAACGCAAAGTTCGTAAAAGCGAGAAATAAATCTTACCGCGCTATGGCGGAGTTTGCTTCCGGAAATTCGTTTATAACGGATATCCTTATGCTTTCGATGTACGTTGCGGGCGGATTGTTCTTTATGTTCGGGAAGATAACTCTTGCTGATTTCACGGCGTTCCTTCTGTATATCAGCATATTCACGAATCCGATAAAACGCCTTATCAGTTTTATGGAACAGTATCAGGACGGAATGACGGGATTCAAACGTTTTTGCGAGATAATGGATACTGAGCCGGAAAAAGATGCGGAAAACGCAGTCGATATCCGGAGCGTCAAGGGCGATATCGAATTTGTCGGCGTGTCGTTCTCGTATAATGACAGTAAGAACGTGCTCAAAGATCTTTCGTTCAAGCTGAAAAGCGGTGAAACGCTCGCACTCGTCGGACCGTCGGGCGGTGGAAAGACGACGATCTGCAATCTTATCCCCCGCTTTTATGAGACGGACTCCGGAGTCATAACGGTAGACGGCGCCGATATAAGAACCTTGACTCGCCGCTCGCTGAGAAAGAACATAGGGATCGTATCGCAGGATGTATTTCTGTTCGATTCGACGATATATGATAACCTCGTATACGGAAGCGAAGGGGCGAGCGACGAAGAAGTTTATGAAGCCGCAAAACTTGCGAATATCCATGATTTCATAATGTCCCTTCCCGACGGGTATCAGACTCTCGTCGGAGAACGCGGCATAAAGCTCTCCGGCGGTCAGAAGCAAAGGGTCTCGATCGCGAGAGTATTCTTAAAGAATCCTCCTATCCTTATCCTTGACGAGGCGACGAGCGCTCTCGACAACGCGACGGAAGTTCTCATACAGAACAGCCTTGAAAAGCTCTCGGCGGGAAGAACGACGCTCGTCGTTGCACACAGATTGACGACCGTAAAGAACGCCGACGAGATACTTGTCATCACAGATCACGGCATTGAAGAAAAGGGAACTCACGACGAACTGCTCGCAAAAGGCGGGATCTACGCCGAGCTTTGGAACGTATCGCTGAGAGTGTGAGGATTACTAAATGTATAAGTAAATAAAATCGCTTATTCCGGATATATTTTTAAGGGGAAATACGCATAGTGTGTTGACAATTCCCTTAATTTGTGCTAATATTTAAGGGAAAATGAAAGGCGGTAAGGGAATGAGAGATTTTAATTATTCACTGCTTAAAGACAGATTGTGGGATCATGAAGTAATTGAATTTATAGGTGCAATATATAAAGAGGCGGGAAAGCAAGAGCTTTATCTCAAACAGCGACCGGAAGAACTCGAAAAGCTCGTTGAGATCGCAAAGATACAGAGTACGGAAGCATCGAATGCACTCGAAGGAATAGTGACTACCAGCACGCGCATTAAGCAACTTGTTGAAGAAAAGACAACACCGCGTAATCGAGATGAAAAAGAGATAGCGGGATACAGGGACGTGCTTGGAATAATACACGAGAGTTTTGACGCAATTCCCATAACGCAGAACTATATACTTCAGCTTCACAAAATACTGTACAACCATCTTGCAAATCCTATGGCGGGAAAAACAAAGAACGTTCAAAACTACATTTCGGCATCATTCCCGGACGGAAGAGAAGAAATCCTGTTTACACCGCTCGCCCCCTATGAAACTCCCGAAGCGCTTGATAGGATTTGTATGGAATACAACCGCGTGATCGGAAACGCTGAAGTTGAACCGCTGATTGCAATTCCGATATTCATTCATGATTTTCTGTGCATTCATCCGTTCAATGACGGAAACGGAAGAATGTCAAGACTTCTCACAACGCTTCTTCTTTACAGAAACGGTTTTTACGTCGGTAAGTACATTTCTCTTGAGGCAAAGATCGCAAAGAACAAAGACTTGTATTATGATGCGCTCGGAGAGAGCCAGATCGGTTGGCATGAAGGCAGTGAAGATCCTGTCCCGTTCATTAAATATTTGCTCGGAACGATCCTTTCGGCATATCACGATTTTGAAGAAAGATTTTCGCTTGTTGAGACGAAGCTTTCTGCTCTTGAAATGGTCAGACGGGCAACAAAATATAAGGTCGGCAGATTTACGAAACAGGATATTCGCGAGCTTTGTCCTTCGATCAGCGACAGTTCGATCGAAGGTGCATTCAGGAGGCTCGTTGAAGAAGAAGAAATAAAGAGAGAAGGTAAAGGAAAAGCTACAACTTACTTTAGGTTAAAATGAATTATAAGTGAATTGTCTTACGGCATGAATTGACGGCTTTGCCGTCATTGATGATGTTTTTCGCTCCGCGAAAAACGTCCGAAATGCGCGTACCGCGCAATTCACTCAGCGACAAAGGCGCGAGAAATCATGCAAACAGCGTTTGCAATTCACGACGGCACCGC
>JAFXNX010000037.1 GCA_017529175.1 Clostridia bacterium | reverse complement strand
GCGGACGGCGAGGCGTGCAATGTTTACAAAGAGTTAATATATAAAGTTTGTATTAATGATAAAATAATAGATAACCTTTTTATCAGAAACCGCAGACCTGGAGACAAGTATTTTTACAAAGGTCATCACAGGAGACTCAAGGAGCTTCTCCGCGAGGCGGGTGTCCCGATTCGCGAAAGAGAAACTCTTCCGCTGATATGCGACGGAGACGGTATCCTCTGGGTACCGGGTCTTCCGCCGAGGGACGGCGAGACACCGGACGGTGATGATAAAGGGTACTTGATCCTGACATATTCAAAACACGGAAAGGCGGACGAAAAATGACTTCAATGAATTCAGCAAACAGCCCCGAGATCGAAGAGATACTTATGAACGCCGAGGAGATAGACGAGGCGACGACAAGGATCGCAAAGGAGATCGACCGCGATATTTCCGCCATCGGCGGCAAGGTCATCCTCGTCGGTATACTCAAAGGAAGCGTCGTTTTCATGAGCGATCTTATGAAGAAACTCGCAACGCCCGTTGAGATAGACTTTATGAAGGTCTCTTCTTACAAGGGTACGGAGTCGACGGGAAGGATCGAGATAAAGCTCGACCTCAACCGTTCCGATATTTCGAACGCTACGATAATAATAGTCGAGGATATAATCGACAGCGGCAGAACGCTCGCATATCTCACCGAGTATTTGCGTCTCAACGGCGCGAAGAACGTTAAGACCTGCACGCTTCTTGACAAACCCTCAAGGAGAGTCGTCGAATTCGTTCCCGATTATATCGGAAAAGAGATAGAAGACAAATTCGTTATAGGTTACGGTCTCGATTACGACGAGAGATACAGAACTCTTCCTTTCGTCGGAGTATTGTCGAAAAGCGTATACGCTCCGGACGAGGGCAAAGAATAATCATACGAAACACAAACGGTAAATGTAAACTCAGGGGGACTTGATGAAGAAAATACTAAAACAGACGATTATTTATATCCTTATCTTCGCCGCTGTGATCACGGTGGTCTATGCTCTGTGGTTCAGAACGTCGCCGGATAAGCTCGCTTACAGCGACGTCGTCGACCTTTTCAAAAGCGAGAGGGTCGAACAGTTCGAGATAGATAAAAACGTTCTGACTATGATCGTCAAGCAGACGGACACGAACGGAAATCCCACGGGAAAATCGGTCGAGGTAACGTATAAACTGCGCAGCTTCGAACTGTTCTATTCCGATCTGAACGAACTTATTCAGGAACAGCACGCAAACGGCATCATAACGTCGTACGATATGCCGCCCGCGACGGAGATACCCGCTTGGGTCGGTTACATTCCTTATATCATCCTTATAGGACTCTTCATTTTCTTCTGGTGGTATATGATGAGCCAGGCGACCGGAGGGAAGGGATCGAAGATCAATTCCTTTGGAAGATCGCGTGCGAAACAGGTCTCGTCGGATAAGAAAAAAGTCTTCTTTACCGACGTCGCCGGAGCTGATGAGGAGAAAGCGGAGCTCGAGGAGATCGTCGAATTCTTGCGTTCTCCCGATAAATTCACGAAGCTCGGCGCGAAGATACCTCACGGCGTACTTCTTATGGGCCCTCCCGGAACGGGTAAGACTCTTCTTGCGAAAGCTGTCGCGGGAGAAGCGGGAGTTCCTTTCTATTCCATTTCCGGTTCCGACTTCGTCGAAATGTACGTCGGCGTCGGCGCGTCGCGTGTAAGAGACCTTTTCGAGACCGCGAAGAAGAGCCCCGCGTCGATCATATTCATCGATGAGATAGACGCGGTCGGACGTCACCGCGGCGCAGG
>JAFXNX010000036.1 GCA_017529175.1 Clostridia bacterium | reverse complement strand
TCATATCGACGCGGAGTACGACCGCAGGGTAAGAGAGATCATGGAAGAACTGCGCGAAAAAGACGTATACAGTATCGGCAGATACGGCGCGTGGACCTACTGTTCGATGGAAGACTGTATGATAGAAGCGGGCGAGCTCTGCGACAAATTGAAATGATAAACTCTTAAAAACATTCTTTAAGGAGGACGGAGGATTGCTCGGCAAGATAACAAGAAAAATAAAGAACGACGGTTTTCTCTCCGCCTTCAAATGGGGGATAAGCTCGGTCAAGATACGCGCCGAGCAGAGAAAGAGTCAAAAGGTATTTGACTATGACGCGATGCGGGAGGACGACCCCTTCGCGCTGAAAAAGACACGCCGCGCGTTTATCCTCGCGACTGTACCGTTCTACGATATCGGAGGCGGTCAGAGAAGCGCGCAGCTCGCGTCGGCGTTTAACGCATCCGGCTTTTCGGTCTTCTACCTTTACGCTTTCAAATCGTCGGATATCCGCAGCGCCGGAGTCGAGATACCCGCCGTAATGCACAGATTCATTGATTCGGTCAACGCGGATATCATATCAGGATATATGAGAGAGGGCGACCTTCTGATAGCGGAAGCGCCTTGCGGGAAGTTTTTGCCGTATCTCGAAGCGGCAAAGAACAAACGCTGCAAAATAGTTTACGAGAGCATCGACAACTGGGAGACGTCTCTCGGGAACGGTATTTACAGCGAAGAGACGCTTGCGCGTTTCCTTGAGTCGGCCGATCTTCTGACGGCGACCGCGCGTCCTCTTGTCGAACAGCTGTCGCGCAAGCTCGCCCCGGCGGGGACAGACAAGAGCGTACTCTACAGCCCGAACGCGGTAAACGACGAACTGTTCAATCCGATGAGAGCGCTCGAACGCCCGTCGGACCTTGCAAAAGGAGAAAAAGTATTCGTATATTACGGCTCTCTCTGGGGAGACTGGTTCGACTGGGACACCGTTTTCTATCTTGCAAAGCAGCGTCCCGGGTACGGATTCTGTCTTATCGGAGACACGTCATCCGTTCGTGAGCGTGTGTCGTCAGCGCCTGCAAACGTCACGTTTCCCGGCGTAAAGAGGCAAAAGGATCTGCCCGCGTATCTTTCGCATGCCGACGGCGCGCTGCTTCCTTTCAAGCTGAACAGTATTTCGGAGTACGTCTCGCCTCTCAAAGTTTTCGAGTACATCGCCATGAACAAGCCCGTCCTGTCGGGAAAGCTTCCGGATATCGGGGGATATCCTCTCGTTTACGAGTATTCTTCTCCCGAGGAAGCGCTTGATATGATCGACCGTATGGAGCAGTATCTTGCCGCATCGTCCCGCTTTACCGCGCAAAACAACTGGTTCAGCAGGATCGACGCGATGACGGATATCCTTTATCCGAAACGGCCCGCGCCTTCAATTTCTGTCGTTGTGCTGAATCACAACAACGACAAGGTCATATTCAGGTGCGTGGAGTCGCTCATTCTCAACAATTCGTACGGCTATCAGATAACCGTGGTGGATAACTGCAGTACAGACGGCTCTTACGAAAAGCTCGTCGAGTCGTATTCGGAAAGAATAAATATTGTGAGAAACTCGAAGAACGGCTGTTCTTCCGGCAGAAATCTCGGGGTGTCGGCGTCGCGGGGCGACCTTATCGTTTTTCTCGATTCCGACCAGTGGGTGAGAAGCGAGAAGTGGCTCGACGTATATCTCAAGATCAGTAAGACCGAGAACTTCGGGTGCGTCGCGTGGGGCGGCGGATGGTTCAACGACGCCGGATACAACTACCGCGTGGCGGACAATTATCCTTACAAATACCTTGAGCCGCCGTATCTTGCAAAGCGGGATATCGGGTGTCTTGCGACGTGCGGATTCCTCATACCGAGAAAGATATTTGACGAAGTCGGCGGATTTGACGAGGCGTACGATCCGACGTGTTATGAGGACAGCGATCTGTCGCTTGCGGTGAGAAACAAGGGGTATGAGATCTACTACTCGTCGTGTCTCGGAGTCGGACACCTCCCTCACCAGACGACGAAGGAGGGAAGCGACGCCCACGCGAAACTCATAAAAGAAAAAGGGGACTATTTCGTTTCCAAATGGAAGAAAATAAATCCCGAATTGCTTGACTATAAAAAATACTGAAAATACATAACGGCGCAGAGTCATCTGCGCCGCATAGCGAAGACAAACTTGTTAGAGCGGCAATGATAAGGAAAAGCCAAAAAGACGACGCAAGCATAACAGACACAAACAGATAACGCAAACAAACGATCAATGGCGGGCAAAATGCCCGCTATCATTGCCTTTTTGCGATCTTGCCCTCTACCGTATCCGAGAACCCCAAAAATCTAACGATTTTTGAGGACCCCGAACGGTAACTACGCCGACGATGGCAAGATCGCAAAATCTATCGGCGTTTCTCTCGCTCTGACTCAGGCTGCAGACTTTGTCTGCAGCCTCCGGCGCAGAGTCATCTGCGCCGTTCAGTTTTTATAATATATTCCCTGATACGTCCCGCGTCTGAAAAGCTCCTTGTCGATCTCGTTTGCGACGACGGTTTTTTTGCGGCACCAGAGGGGAGATATAAGCTCATCCTCCGGCGCGTCGCCCGTGACTCTCCCGATCGCGCACGCGGGCGGCAGGATCTCAAGCTGATCGCAGACTGTCTCAACGTAGTCATGAAGTTCCATCGGGGCATACTCTCCGCGCTCGAACATTGAAGCAAGAGGCGTTCCCTCAAGGACGTACAGAACGTGCAGTTTCACAACGTCCGGCGACAGAGCGGCGACGTCCTTTGCGCTCTTTATCATATCCTCTTTCGTTTCTCTCGGCAGCCCGTCGATAAGATGGATCGCGACTTTTGCCTCCGGCACGGCGCCGCGCAGCGCGTCATATCCCTTCTTGAAGTCGTCGAAAGAGTGTCCTCTGTTGATGGCGGACGCGGTCGCGTCGTTTGTCGTCTGTAGTCCGAGCTCTATCATCAGAGGTATCTTTTTTGAAGTTTCGAAAAGAAGCTCGAGCACGTCGCCCGGCAGGCAGTCCGCCCTCGTCGCGATACCGAGCATCACGGCGCCGTCGAGCGACGACGCCTCGTCGTATATCTTTTTCAGTACGTCGACGGGAGCGTAAGTGTTTGTGTGCGCCTGGAGATAAGGGATGAATCTTGAACAGTCCCATTTTCTCGTCATGATTTCTTTCCCTATGCGGTACTGCCCGGAAATAGAGGTGGCGCTTGCGGCTCCCGATGAGCCGCCGCGGCAGTAAATACAACCGCCGTATGACACCGCGCCGTCGATATTCGGGCAGGTGAGACCCGCGTCGAGCGACACTTTGGCGCATTTTTCGCCGAACTCGCGCCGCAGATAGTAGTCGAACGTCTGGTATCTTTTATTCGAATCCGAGTATTTGTAAGGGTTCGTATCCCTTTGCGTTTTATTCTTCATTTTCAAAAGTACCGCCCGCGCGGCTTTTTTTCTTATTGAGCATACAGAGCGTAACGCCGCAAAGGAGCGCGAACGCGACTGTCACAGCGGCGACGGTAATGATGACGGCGGCGGGGTTTCCCGCGGACAAAAGGTACGACGCCTCGTATACGGTATAGATGCCGAACGCGGTGAAGATCACGAACGATATCGCGCCGAACGCCTTTTCGGGGAGCTTTTTCGAGAGGAAATATCCCGCGAGCATACCGATGATATCAGCCGCGAAGAGGCCGAGAGAGCAAGCGGCAAAGACTGCCGCCGCGTCTGCAAATCCCCCTCCCGCGGAATGGGATTGCGCCGCGAGGGTAAGCGTCATAAGCTGAGTCTTGTCCCCGAGCTCCGCCGCAAGGAACGATAAGAATATCGCGACGACGGCGCCGCGCGACCTCTTAACGCCCTCTTCCTCTTCTCCCTTCGGGAAAAGCGAGGTGTAGGCGAACGCGAGGAAAGCGGCTCCCGCGAGACACTTTATTATCGACGGGTCGATCGCGTTTCCGATCAGATAACCGAGCGCGACCGCCGCGCCGTTCAGAACGACTGTCGCCGCGGCGACTCCGATGATAATATCCCGCAGTTTGAATTTTGACGAAAGACCTATCAGAAACAGCTGTGTTTTGTCTCCCATCTCCGCGATGAAAACCATCGCGAAGGCAGTAAAGAAATTGACCATATCATTTACCTTTAGAATTATTTATACACAAGAGTATAGTATCTTTCTTTTGAAAAGTCAATCGTTATTTGACGGCGCGGGATAAACTTCCGCCGTGTCCTTCAGCGCGAGCGAGTATACGCACACACGGTCGACCGGACGGCCGAAGATCATCTCGCACGCGGCTTTATAGTACGATAGCTGCGAGCGGTGACGTTCGGCGAGCATCTTTTTGGCGGCAAGCGGGTGCGAAAGCTCGTACTCGTTCAGGCGGTCCGTCTTGTAATCGGCGAGGATGAGCTCACCCTCATCGCTCTCGAAGACTATATCGACGACTCCCTGCACAGTCAGGCGCGTTCCGATCCTGTCAAGCTCCTCTTTAAGCACGTCGTTCGCTGTAAAGCGCGACGCGGGAAGGGAAACGTTGAAACGGAACTCCCTCTTTATCATTCCGGCGCGGCATATCTTCGCAAACAGAGAGCTGTTTGCAAAGCCCTCGATCTCCTCTTTGTTGACGAGGAGCGACGCCTCTTCGCTCAAAAAATCGTTTTCGACGAGACGGCGCAGTTCCGCGTCGACCCCCTCGCGCATCAGCTTTTCAAAATCGCAGAACTGCAAAAAGACGTGCGTTGCGCTTCCGCGCTCCGCGCCTCCCGTCTCCCGCCTCGTCAGACGGAGCGTCGGCGCCTCTTTTCTCTCGCGCTCAGGACGGTCGAGAGACGAGACGATCCCGGCACCTTCGTCGAGAAGCGAGGGGGTGAGCTTTGATACGGTCAGCTTCGCCGGTACGTTTTCAAGACAGCTCTTCGGATATTTGAAGGAGAATCTCTCAAGGAGCTCATTCGTGAGGTCCGCCTCTTCGCGCTCGCGCGTCTCCTCGCCGTCGGTATCAAGTCTTGTAAATCCGACGTCGTTTGCGGTGACGCGGGAGATCTTTAAGAACGGCATATCTTTCGCCGCCGCGGCGGCGGGTATTATAACGTCCGTGGGACGAATCATGCGGATAACGGAGTAAACGGAGTTTGAAGTTTTCTCCTTCTTTGGATCCGAGGCGAACTCTTCCGTACGGTCGGTGCACGCCGTCACGATAAGCCGCTCAACGGCGCGCGTCATCGCGACGTAGAGTATCCTCATTTCCTCGCAGGTGTTTTCGTACCGGATTTTGAGAGACGACGCGATCCTCAGCGGATTGTCGCATTTTACGAGCCCGGTCGCGTCGCGCATCTTGAGCGATATGCCGAGGTCCGGGTCGAATAGTATCTCCTTGCGCTGATTATCCGTGTTGAACTGCTTAGCGCACTTCGATAAGAAGCACACAGGGTATTCAAGTCCTTTTGATGAGTGGATCGTGGTTATGATGACCGCGTTGTCGCGCGGCGTCAGTTCCGCCTTCGACTTTTCCGCCATCTGTTCCTCGACGTATTTGATGAAGGCGTAAACTCCGCCGTATGAGGACGCCTCAAACCCTCTTGCCATCTCGTAAAGCGCGATCAGATTTTCTCTGATCGAGGCGGCGCGTCGGCTGTCGGGGGCGTCGCCGTCCGTCATCGACAAAAGCGAGAACTCGCTGTATAGAGTTTTGATAAACTCGGCGGAATCGACGCAACCCGCAAGACGCGAGTGCGATTCGACGTACGCTTCGAGGCGGCGGCACTTTTCCGCCGTCGCGTCGTCACGCTTTGCGTATTCGACGACGCAGTTCCAGAGCGCGTCGCCCTTCTTTTGGTACTTGACTTTTACAAGATCGTTCGTCGTGAATCCGAACACCGGGCTTCTCGCGGCTCCGGCGAGATATATGTCACGAAGCGGATTGTCCGCGGCGTTGAGTAAAGACATGACGAGAAGGACCTCGCGGCTTCCGAAGAAGTCTTCCGTCGTCGAGTCGCTCGCGGCGATACCGCGCTTTGCGAGCGCCGATATGAAACGCGGCGCCTCTTTTTTGCTTCGGAGCAGTATCGCGATGTCCTCGGGACGGATCGCCGCGCCCGAGCCGAGACGTTCGTGCGTCAGAAGACGCGCGATCCTTTCGGCGACGTACTCCGCTTCGACGTCGTCGTAAATTACCGTCTCTTCTTCGTCGTCTTCCTCGTTATCTTTCTTCCTTGACGGCTTTTCGATAAGTACGAGCTCCGCCGGATGTTCCGTATATCCCGCCGTCTGCTCTCGTGAAAAGATCAGCTTGTCGGACTCGCCGAACGGAGTCGCCGTTCCGGGGAACATATATTCCGATACCGTGTTTGCAAAGTCGATGACGGCGGAGTCCGATCTGAAGTTCTCGCTCATGAATACCGTATGGCGCTCCGCGCCGTCGGGTCGATCGACGTCAAGGGCGGGAAACTCGTCGCGGTACGTTGTGAAGACGGGCGGCTCGGCGCCGCGAAAGGCGTAAATGCTCTGCTTTATATCTCCGACCATGAATCTCGGGATAAAATGAGCTATCGCGGAAAAAATGGAATCCTGCACCCGGTTCGTGTCCTGGTATTCGTCGATGAACATACAGTCGTACCTTGACGCGAGTTCGCGAGCCTCCGGCGTCGGCGTCATATCGTCCGAGACGAAGATACTTTTTGCGAAAAGCTCGATGTCGACGTAGTCGACGACTCCGGCGTTCCGTTTTTCTTCGGCGAACCTTGCTTCAAATTCTCCGATGACGGACGCGAGAGCGCGAAGGAGGGAGGCGCATCTTACCTCGACGGAGGCGATGTTTTCCTTGTCCCATTTGTAGAGCGCGGCGACGGTGGAGTATCCGTCTTTGAAATCGCCCCGCAGCTCCTTGTATGCGGCAACGGTGTCCGCGCTTTCAAACTTCGCCCTGCCGACCTGAAGCGACACGGGCTTGAAAAGATCGAAAATATCCTTAACGTCGGAGTAAGTTCCGTTTTGCAGCGACGCCGAAAGGCGGCGCAAAAAGTCGACGTGCTCCGTCGCCGATATGCCGTATTTTGACGCGCCGAGCTTCTCTTCTTTGAATATTTCTTCTTTGATCCTCTCGAACGAGGACAAATAATGAGCGGCAAAAGAGACTGTGATCTCTCGTATCACGTTTCCGTAGGATGATGAGAGAAAGTCGTTTTGCGACGCGTCGTCGAGCTCGTTTGCCCATTTTACGCACTGCTCGGCGGAAAAGCCCTTTCCTCTGAGCGTTTCTGCGAGGGAGAGCAGTACCGAGTTTACGGACGACTCGTTTTTCGCGGATGAGACCGCCTCGCACAGCGCTATGAAATCGTCGTCGCCCGAATCGAAAAAATCGTCCGCGACTTCGTCGATGATGCGCTCTTTCATTATCTGCAGTTCCGTCTCGTCCGCAACAGAAAATGACACGGGAAGTGCGAACCGCGAGAAATACGGGCGGATCGACTTGAGAAGGAACGACGAGATCGTCGAAATGTCGGCGCGGTCAAGGTCGATGAGCTGTTTTGCCAGACGGCGCGACGAGGGATCTTTCGCGATCGCCGCTTCGAGCTTTTTTCTTATTTTATCGCGCAGCTGCGACGCCGCCGCTTTCGTGAAAGTCACGACGAGCAGTCTTGAGGTGTCGATCCCGTTTTCCTCGTCGCACACAAGACGGCATACGCGCTCCGTCAGAGTCGCGGTCTTACCGCTTCCGGCGCCCGCGGAGAGCAGAAGATCGCGGTCACGGCAGTCTATCGCGTATTTCTGTGACTTTGTCCACGTTACGTCACTCATCTACCTCACTCCTTTCTTCGATATGG
>JAFXNX010000035.1 GCA_017529175.1 Clostridia bacterium | reverse complement strand
GTAGCGCTCGTGATAGGATTTGTCACGTTTACGGGAAGTCTTGTCGCGGCGGGAAAACTGCATAAGATACTGCCTCAGAAACCCGTTGTCCTTAAAGGTCATACTTTCTTTATCATAATTCTGATAGCGGGAGCGGTCGTTTGCGCCGCGCTTGAAGCTCCGCTCTGGGCGACGGCGATCGTATCGTCGCTCTTCGGCATTCTTTTCGCGATACGCGTAGGCGGCGCGGATATGCCGATCACCATTTCGCTTCTCAATTCTCTCAGCGGAGTTGCGGGAGGGATCGCGGGTATCGCTGTCGGCAACGTGCTTCTCGTAGCTGTCGGCGGCATCGTCGGCGCGTCGGGTCTGCTTCTTACGCAGGTCATGTGCCGCGCTATGAACAGAAAGCTCTCCGGTATCCTTCTCGGCGCGACTTCCGTCAGCGCTAAAAAAGAAGAAAAAGCGGAAGAGGCAGACGCATCGGAAGACGCATTGAACGGCGCAGTATCCGAAGAGAGCGAAAACGCTGAAACGGTTGAAGATACAGATGTTTCGGAAGATGCCGAAGACGCCGTTGCCGCGGAAGAAAAAGAGGAGGACAACGCCCCGTCACTTTCCGTCGGCGATATATTGAAGGATGCAAAGAAAATCATCATCGTTCCCGGTTACGGAATGGCTCTCGCCCAGGCGCAGCAGCAGGTCAAGGACCTTGCGGACAAGCTCGAGGCAAACGGCGCGGAAGTAAAATTCGCGATCCATCCGGTCGCGGGAAGAATGCCGGGACATATGAACGTCCTGCTTTGCGAAGTCGATATCCCCTACGACAAGCTGTATGAAATGGACAGCATAAACGGTGAATTTGCGGAATGCGACGCGGCGATAATAATAGGCGCGAGCGACGTCGTCAACCCGGCGGCAAACACCGCGGAGGGGACTCCCATATACGGAATGCCCGTTCTGAACGCGGGGGATGCAAACCATATCATTATCTGCAATTTCGACGAAAAACCGGGATACGCGGGAGTTGAGAACCCGCTGTATAAAGACCCGAAGACGATAATGAAGCTCGGCGACGCGAAAGAAACCGTAGCGGAGCTTATCGAAAGCTTTTAAGAAAAACCCCGATCTGATATTTGTCATACCATAAAAAAGCGGCGGAAAGTTCATTTCCCCGCTTTTTTCGATCTTTTGCGGTCGAAAACGGCAAAAACTTACCGCCGCATCTTGAAATTAGTTAATATATTGTATATAATGTTAAATGGTATATCATTTATTAGCAAATTGTTATCCATATACATTACGGGAGGAACTCTATGCTGAACATAAACGAAAAGGTCGAAAACGGAAAAGCGATCATCGCTCTTGAAGGACGCCTTGACACCGTGACGGCTCCCGATCTGGAAAGCGCGGTCAAAAAAACGCTTCCGGGACTGACGGAACTGACGTTCGACTTTAAAGATCTTGAATATATCTCATCCGCGGGGCTTCGCGTTCTGCTCTCCGTACAGAAGGTAATGATGGCGCAGGGAAGCATGAAGGTCTGCAACGTAAATGAAACTGTTATGGAAGTGTTCGAGGTCACAGGTTTCGCGGATATTCTGACGATAGAATAATGAAAAATACCAGCAGCGCAAACAAGCTCTCTTTTTGGAAACGTCTCAAAAGCGCGCTGACGTCAGACGAGATGTTCCGCAAGACGGAAGTTCAAGCAAACCGCCTCGGCGCGCTGATATTGTTTTGCAGCGGTATAATCCTTATCATAATATTGATCCTTACCGCGCTGGGCTTCTTTCTGCTTCCGTGGGAGTCTGTCGCCGCTCCGTCTATACAGGCGATAGCGGAGATCGCCGTGCTGATCGCCGCCTGCGTTATCGTAAAGTATGACGCGTGGTGGCTCAAGCCGATCCTTTTGCTCGGCCTTGTTATCGTGTACGCAAGACTTGACAGTATGCTGACTCACAAGGCGGCGATCCTTATGATCATTCCGGTCGTATTCAGCAGCAGATATTTTTCGAAGCGGCTCACCGTTTTCACCGCTGTATTAACGACCGTGGTATTTCTGGCGTCCGCCGCCTGGGGAGCGACGCACGGCTTTATCAACCTGAATATCGTCACGTTTCCCGCCGGCACGCAGATGGTCGCGACCGGGGGATTTCTCGGAGAAGCGATACAGAACGCCGGAGCCGATGACAAGATGCTCGTCGTCAACACCTTGCTCTTCGACTATCTGCCGAGATGGTTTATGTTCCTTATCGTATCGATCATCAGCTACAACATCGCAAGACGCGGCCGTGACATGGTCGTCGTTCAACACGAAAAGGACTTAAAGAGCGCGCGCATAGAGTCTGAACTGGACCTTGCGACGGGTATACAGGGCAATATGCTTCCGAATGAATTCCCCGCGTTTCCGGACCGGACTGAATTCGACATATATGCGAAGATGGATCCCGCAAAGGAAGTCGGCGGAGATTTTTACGATTTCTTCCTCGTCGACGACGATCATCTTTGTATAGTCATCGCAGACGTTTCCGGAAAGGGCATACCCGCGGCGCTGTTCATGATGGCGTCGAAGATCATTCTTGCGAACAACGCGAAGATGGGAAAAAGCCCTGCTCAAATTTTATACGACACAAACGCGTCCATTTGCGCCAGCAACAGCGAAGAAATGTTTGTTACTGTCTGGCTCGGGATACTCGAGATCTCCTCGGGCAGACTCGTTGCCGCAAACGCGGGACACGAGTACCCGGTACTCAAAACGCCTTGCGGTCCGTTTGAGTTACTGAAGGATAAGCACGGATTCGTTATCGGCGGTATGCAGGGGCTGAAATATAAAGAATATGAACTGACGCTCGAACCCGGATCAAAACTGTTTCTTTACACAGACGGCGTGCCGGAAGCGACTGACGTCAACAGCGTGATGTTCGGTGCGGAACGTATGATCGCGGCGCTGAACGCCGACTGTTCGGCGTCTGTCGAGCAGACCCTCAAGAACGTGCGCCGCGCCGTCGACGGATTCGTCAAAGACGCCGAGCAGTTCGACGACCTTACGATGCTTTGTCTTGAGTACAGAGGATAAACTCCGTTTCACTTTGAAATGATTACAGAATAGGATGACAGAAAAATGATAAAAAAACTGTTCCGGCAAATGCTGTTGACACAGATAGTATCAACGATGACGGTCACGATATGTATGCTGATAGACAGCATTATGATCGGTCGTTTTCTCGGAGTCGACGCGATGAGCGCTTACGGGCTTGCAAGTCCGCTGCTTCTCGTGTTCGCGGCGCTCGGCAGCCTTATTTCGTCCGGCGTGCAGGTCATGTGCGGAAAGACGATGGGAAAGGGAGACCGCGAAGGGACAAACGGATGCTTTTCCATATCAGTCTTCCTTGCGGCGGCGATCTCCGCCGTGGGACTTGTCGCGGTGCTGCTTTTCATAGATCCGCTGACGACTCTGCTCGGCGCGGGAAGCGCCGGGGCGGACAACCCGGTCTTCGGGCTTACGAAGGACTATATCACCGGATTTATAATCGGCGCGCCGGCTTTCCTTTGCGCGCAGATAATGGTGCCGTATATGCAGCTTTCGGGCTCGCGCGGACGTCTTGTCAGCGCGGTCATAGCAATGACGGTGTCCGACATAATATTCGACCTTCTGAACGTTTTCGTCGTCAAATGGAACACGTTCGGAATGGGGCTCGGCTCGACTCTCAGTTATTATATAGCGTTCGTGATCGGCGTCACGTATTTCTTCAAAAAAGACTGTATGTTCCGCTTCCGCCGCAAACTCATACGTTTTAAAGCGGGACGCGAGCTCGTTTCATACGGTGTTCCGACAGTTGTGAATCAGGTGAGCATGGTCATGCTCGTATTCATAATCAATCAGCTCCTGATAAGCGTCGAGGGCACGCGTGCTGTCGCCGCGTATTCCGTAATAAGCACGGTGGGTAATATAATGTACTGCTTCGGCTCGGGTATCGGTATGGTGGCAATGATGCTCGCCGCCATTTTCTACGCGGAGCGGGACCGTACTTCTATCACGGAACTTGTAAGAGTAATGACGCGATACGCCGTAATTCTTGACGCGATAGTAGTCGCAGTCGGCGTCGCCGCGGCAACTCCTCTTATCACGCTTTTCCTGACCGGAGAAGAGTCGGAAGCAGCGAAAGATATCGCCGTGACAGGACTTCGTCTTTTCTCGCTGTCGATCCTGCCGTCGTCGCTCAATTCGGCGTTTAAAAACTATTTCCAGGGAGTGAACAGACTCCGCCTTTCCGAGATCATATCGGTCCTTCAGAATTTTGTGTTCACCGTTTTGTTCGCGTTCGTACTCAGCCGCTTTATCGGTCTGAACGGCATCTGGCTCGGGTTCGTATGCGGAGAGAGCGTTACGTTTCTTGCGCTTTCCGTTATCGCATGGCGTCATAACCGCAAAGTATCGTTTTCCGCCGGCGCGTACAGTATGCTTGAACCTGATTTTGCGCCTTCGCCCGACGACTGCTTCGAGTGCAGTGTCGTATCGGTCGAAGAGGCGACGGAAGCGTCTGCGAAAATATGCGATTTTTGCCGCGATAAGGGATTTGACAGAAAGATGTCTATGCTGATAAGCCTTTCCGTGGAAGAAATTACAGTCAACGTCATAGAACACGGATTTACAAAGGACAATCTCTCGCACAACGTCGACATACGTCTCGTCATCGACGAGAACAGCCGGATAATCCGTGTGAGGGACAACTGCGTCAGATTCGATCCGACAGAGTATCTGAAGCTCCATCAGAGCGACGACCCCGCCGCTCATATCGGGCTCCGGATGGTGATGGGGACCGTAAAAGAGGCAAGATACATAAATTCGCTCGGGCTCAACAACCTGACTCTGACAATATAGTTATATGTGATCAAGCGAGGATAACGATATGAAAAACAGATTTCTCAAAGCTGTGTCAGCGCTCATTCTTGCGCTTTCCCTCATCTGCATCCTGCCGGGATGCAAAAGCGATAATGCCGATGCGGGACGGAGCGTTCAGGAAATAATCGAAGAGATAGCGGTCGACCACGCGACTTACGGCGCCGAAGCCGAAAACAGGATAAACGAGCTTCTCAAAGAGCTTGAAGGAGTTGACTCAAGCGCCGCCGCGCGCTGGAAAGACATCGTTTCCGTATGGACGTCGCCGGAGCTCGGCAAGACGATCAACTATGACGTTCTGCCGGACGGTCTGCCCGATACGGACGAACTGTGCATAGTCGCTCTCGGGTTCCAGCTCGAGCCGGACGGGACGATGCGGGATGAGTTGATCGAACGTCTTAAGGTCGTGAAGAACAGCGCGGAGAAGTACCCGAACGCGTACATCGTTTGCACCGGAGGCGGGACCGCAGCCGAAAACGAGGACGCGAGCGAAGCCGGTGAGATGGCGAAGTGGCTCATCGAAAACGGGATCGACAAGGACCGCGTGATAGTGGAGGACAATTCGATAACGACCGCGCAGAACGCGATATTTACATACGATATACTGACGTGTCTTTACCCGAGCGTGAAGAAGCTTGCGATAGTCTCGAGCGATTATCATATCGCGACGGGAGAGCTTCTCTTCAAGGCGGAAGCGATCATAAGAGCGAATACGCCCGGCAACGAAAGACTCGAGGTAGTATCGAACGCCGCATGGAAGGCGCCGTCCGGCACTCTTTCGACAATGTTCCAGGCGGGAGCGCTGATCGAACTGTCGGGAGACATCGAGACCGCTTTTGAAATTTATTACGATAACTACGATATTCATGAACTGCCTCCGCTTAATTGAGAAAAAGGTATTTTAAGCGTACAGATGGATACTATCGGATGATATGAAAGATCTGAAAGAGAATTATAAAATGGACCCCTCCGGGTTCGTTCTTCTTGCCGACTTTGTTCCGCACGTCGTTCAGGAGATACGTTACTATTCTACCTACAACTTTATCGGAGAGCGCATCGACGGCTATGAAGAGCCGTGCGCGCTTATAACGAAGGAGGCGGCGCGGGCGCTGAAGAGCGCGGCGGGCGAGCTCATAGTTCAGGGATACCGTCTCAAAGTCTTCGACGCCTACAGACCGCTCTCTGCGGTGAAGCATTTCATACTTTGGGGTATCGAAGATCAGGACGTACGTATGAAGGAATACTTTTATCCCGGTCTTGAAAAGCAGGAGCTTTTCGCGAAGGGATATATCGCAAAGAACTCTTCTCACAGCAGAGGCAGCGCGGTCGATCTGACGCTTCTCGATATGAAGACCGGAAAAGAGGTCGATATGGGGAGCCCGTTCGATCTGTTCGACGAGGTCTCTCATCCGGACTACGGCGGTATCACCGAAGAACAGTATAAAAACCGCATGACGCTCCGAAAGGCGATGATGCGCGCAGGGTTTGCGCCTCTCGAGTGCGAATGGTGGCATTTTTGCCTCGAAGACGAACCTTATCCGAACACATATTTTGAGTTTCCGGTATCATCACAATATTTGAAAAAATAACAAAGATTAATCACGAAAGGAAATATATAATATGGAAAACAATCAGAACGTCGCAACGGTCAAACTCTCCGGAAGGATAGATTCCGGTAACGCGGCAGAGGTAGAGCAGAGCATCACCGAACAGCTTTCGGGATGCACGGACGGCACGGTCATCATTGACGCCGAAGAACTTAAATACATTTCCAGCGCAGGACTCAGAGTCATTCTGCGCGTAAAGAAGTCTCATCCGTCAATGAGGGTAATAAACGTCATACCCGAAGTATACGAGATATTCGAGATGACCGGATTTACCGAAATGATGACGGTAGAAAAAGCGTACCGCGTCGTATCGGTCGAAGGGTGCGAGGTCATCGGAGAAGGATTCAACGGAAAAGTTTACCGTATCGATAAGGACAACGTCGTCAAAACGTACAAGAACGCCGACGCGCTCGCAGAGATACAGCACGAGAGGGAAGTTGCCCGCCTTGCGCTCATTCTCGGCGTTCCCACGGCGATCTCTTACGACGTCGTTCGCGTCGGCGACAGCTACGGCTCCGTATTTGAGCTTCTCAACGCCCGCTCGTTCGCAAAAATTCTCGCGCACGAGCCCGAACGCTTCGACTGGTGCGTTTCGGAATACGTCAAGATGCTGAAGAACATCCACTCGATCGAAGTGCCGGAAGGCAAGCTCCCGAATTTCAAGGAAAAGATCGCGAAAGGCATCTCGAGGATGCAGGGATCTCTGCCGGGCGCTCTCGGTTATAAACTGATGAGGATGATCGACGATATCCCGGAGAGTAACCACATGCTCCACGGCGATTTCCATACGAAGAACATCGTTCTCGCAGGGGACGAAGTGCTTGTAATCGATATGGATACGCTGTCTGTAGGTCACCCCATATTCGACCTTTCGCGTATGTATAACTCGTACGTCGGATACTCCGAATACGATCCGTCGATAGTTCTTTCGTTCCAGGGCTTTGACGCCGATATCTCAAGAAGATTCTGGCGCGCTGCGCTCGGCGCGTACATCGGCACGACGGACGACGCGAAGATCGACGAAGTCGATGAAAAGATCCGCTGCGTTTCGTACGCATACCTTATCGACTGGAGAACAAGACATCCGGGTCCCGATAACGAAGAGACAAAGGCGCTTTGGATGGAAAAGCTCGTCCCGCTTCTTGAAAAGCACGACACTCTCTGCTTTTGAATAATGTAATGACAGACAGACCTGCACAGATAGACCTTCATTTACATACGACTGTTTCGGACGGTACAGATACTCCTCCTGAACTGCTTGAAAAAGTAAAGGAAGCGGGAATTTCCGCCTTTTCGGTGACCGATCACGACGCCGTGAAAGCCGCCGGGATGATAAAGGAGCAGCTTTCACATGACTCTCCACGCTTTATTCCCGGAGCGGAGTTTTCGTGCCGTGACAGTAACGGTAAGTATCATATCCTCGGCTACGGTTTCGATCCGGAGAGCGCGCCGATACGCGCTCTGATCGATCACGGACACGGGATCCGCATGAAAAAGATCGTGATCCGCATCGAACTTTTAAAAACGGAGTTCGGCATATCGTTTTCCGCTGAAGACGTTGAGACGCTGCTCTCGCTTGACAACCCGGGTAAACCGCACATCGGCAACCTTATGGTGAAGTACGGTTACGCGAAGACAAAGGAGCAGGCGATAAAGGAATTTATCAACAAGATCCGCGTCAAGAGCGAATATATCTCCCCGGAAGAAGCGATACACGGTATCATTGACGGCGGAGGGATCCCCGTCCTTGCCCACCCGTTCTACGGCAGCGGGGACGAGCTGATCCTCGGGGACGAGATGCGCGGAAGACTTTCGAGACTTGTGGGATACGGACTTCGCGGTATAGAGGCGTTTTATTCCGGCTTTTCCGACAAACTGCGTCAAGAGGCGATATCATTTGCCGATGAATTCGGTCTTTTCATCACCGCGGGAAGCGATTACCACGGCACGAACAAGATGGTAAGGCTCGGCGATACCGGGCTTGAGGACGTGACAGAATATCCCGAGGGATTGAAACGTTTCCTGGAGATGTTTGAGAAATGAAACTGCTTCCTTTCGATACGAGGGACAAAAAACCGAAGCTGTATAATTTACTCGCGCTGACCGTTATCGCGGCGATTATTACGGCGGCGCTTCTGATGAGAGATCCGTCGGGAAACGCCGGCGTCGCCTGCGTTACGGTGGCAGTATACTGCTTTTCGGCGTCTCTTTTGCTTCTTTATACTTTCAGAGAACAGATAAAGTATAATCCGTATTCGTACAATACGATCTTTTATTTCGGGTTTGCGATATTCGCGCTGTTCATTATGGCGGCGCATATAGTTCTCGCTGTTCGTTCGTTCAGTCATCCGGAAGTATACAATGAACGCGCGATCATATACACTCTGCTGTACTCGGCGAAAGAGTATATGATACTGACGTGTCCGTTTCTGCTTGCTTTTTCAGCCGCCTTGTGCATATCGAATATTTCGCTGATACGCCATGAAGGGCGACGTCCGGTCAACCTTCTCGGGATCTTGCTGTCTTTTCTTATCGTTGCGGGAGGAGCTTTTATCTTCTTCTTTGACTACGAGGTTTCCGGCAGTGAAACTTACGTTATGATACACGACCTTGCGCTCAACCTTTTTGCCGCGATATATCTGTATTTTGAGTGTATGCTGATCGGCGCGATAGCGGCGGATTATATTGCCGCGCGGTATGAACCGGATCGCGACAAGGACTTTATAATCATTCTCGGGTGCGGCTTGAGGCGCGACGGTACGCCGACTCCTCTTCTCAAAGGAAGGATCGACCGCGCGCTCGCCTTTTACGTCAGACAGAAAGAGACTGCGGATAAAGAGGCAACGTTCGTAGCTTCCGGAGGAAAAGGGCCGGACGAGCCGGTGTCGGAGAGCTTTGCGATAAAGCGTTATCTTATGGAACACGGTGTTCCGGAGGAACGGATAATCGAAGAGGACAGTTCGAGCGACACTTACGAAAACATGAAGTTTTCAAAAGAGAAGATATATGCGATCGACCCGTCGGCAAAGATAGCTTTCTCGACGACAAATTACCACGTTTTCCGAAGCGGACTGTTCGCTCGCCGCGTCAAGATGCGCGCAGTCGGAATGGGAGCGAAGACGAAGTGGTATTTCTGGCCGAACGCGGCGGTAAGAGAGTTTGCGGGGCTTTTGACGAAGCATCGGCTCAAACAGATCATTATTCTCGGAACGATGATCGCCGTACACGTCGCGATGACACTTTATATTTACTCATATTGATAAAAATCTATAAAAAACGCCTTTGAGACCGTACGGGCCTCAAAGGCGTTTTTGCTGTATGGGTTTTTATTATTCGTTAAGTGCTTTGATAATGTTGACAAGCTCCGCGTCGACGACGTCGTTATCGAGCTGACAGGTACCTGCGTTGTGATGTCCGCCGCCTCCGTATTTGAGGCAGAGCTCGCCGATATCGACGCTTGACGCTTTATTGAAAATGGATTTTCCGATCATGACCGCGGTGTTCTGCTTGTGGAAGCCCCACGCGACGTGAACGGAGATCTGTGCGTCGGGATAGAGCGCGTAGATCATAAAGCGGTTGCCCGCGTGGATAATCTCCTCTTCGCGAAGGTCGAGTACGACGACCTTGCCTTTTACCTTTGCGATGCGCTTCAGCTGAGCTTCAAAGAGTTCGGCTTGCTCGCGGTAAAGCTCGACGCGCTCCGCAACGTCGGGAAGCGCGAGGATCTCGTCGATGGTGTGGTTCATGCAGTAACCGATAAGCTCCATCATGAGGTCGTAGTTGGAAATGCGGAAATTGCGGAAGCGTCCGAGTCCCGTGCGGGGGTCCATTAAGAAGTGGAGAAGCACCCAGCCTTCGGGGTGTAGAACTTCGTCGAGAGTGAAGTCTGCGCTGTCGCCCTTGTCGACCGCCGCCATCAGCTCCTCGCTTATGCACTTGAACTTTTCTTTTCCGCCGTAATAATCGTAAACGACGCGCGCGGCGCTTCTTGCGTTCGGGTCGATGACGAGTTTTCCGCCTACTTCTTTCGCTTTGAGACGGTCGATCTCCGATTCATGATGGTCGAACGCGATCGCGACGCGGGGGTCGTAGGGAAGGTTTGTCGTGATATCATTTGAGGAAAGTTCGATCTTTCCGTCCTGAACGTCCTTGGGATGAACGAACTTGATCTCGTCTATCAATGAAAGCTCTCTGAGCATCATAGCGCAAGCGAGTCCGTCGAAGTCGCTTCTTGTAACAAGTCTCATTTTCTGATCCATAATCAATCTCCAGACATTATTATTTTGCGGATCGCGCGATCCGTTGTTTACATAAATTACTATACCATAGTTTTTTCAATATTTCAACAGCAAACTAAATTAAAATATTTTCAAATTTCAGTTTGTGCTCATGCGCCTGCGAAAGCATAAAATGTAATAATGAATATTGACTTTGATAAAACAAACTGTTAAAATAAATTGTTAAATGACGAACGTCATAACATCGGAGAGGGTATCATGACAGACTACGGTTACATGGGAGTGGCTTTTCATATCGCCGCTTTTCTAATAACTATGACTTGCATAGTCTATACATATATCCAGAACCGCGTCGACAAGCCGCAGAAGAAAATGTATTTGTGGATGTTGATAATTCTGGTTCTCAACACGGTCACCGAGACCGTGTATGAGGTCGCGTTTTCGCATCACGCGGACAGCAGCGCGATCCCCGTCATACTGACTCTTTGCAAATACGTTTATTTCATATCTCACACCGCGGTCCTGCCGATCCTCGGATATTACGGACTCAGCATAACCGGAAGGTTAAGACGTTTCAGCAAGCTCGGTTACACCCTTTTCGGGCTTCCCGTACTGTTTATTGAAGCGCTGATGATAACAAACCCGATCCATCTGTGGTGTTTCTCGTTCGGCAAGGTCCCGTTTGAATACCAACGCGGATGGGGCGTCACCGCCCTTTACGTGATCTCCGCGTTTTACATTATATTCTTTATTGCAAATCTGTTCGGCTCGTGGAAAGCCATAACAAAAAAACGCCGCATCGCGCTGGTGTACTTTCTTCTCATGGTGTTCGTCGGGATCATTCTTCAGATGATCCATTCGAGCATTCGCATAGAACTGTTCGCGGAATCGGTCGCATATCTCGGACTCCTTCTGACTGTCGAGAACGAGGATGACCTTATTGACGGAGACGTCGGGCTTTACAACCGCAAGGCGCTTAAAATCGATATCGACACTTATATCACGAACGACCAGAACTTCCACGTCGCATGCGTCAAGGTAGAGAATTCGGACATCGTAAGACGCGTCACGGGATCCGCCAACACGGAGATCCTCTCGGACCTCATGTACCGCGAGCTTGTCAAATACGTTCCGCGATACAGCATATACAAGACGGCTCCCGACACGTTCGTCATAATTCTTATGAACGAGAGCGCCGCCGAAGCGACGGCCTTTGCGGAAAAACTCAGCGAAAGATTTGACGAAGCGTGGACCGTTCAGCACACAGACGTCCTGCTCTCCGCCACGGTAATGCTCGCAAGGCTTCCCGGCGACATTGAAACAACGGAAGACCTTTTCGATATGGTCGACGGATTTCTTCCGCACGAACATAAAAAGTGCCTTATCGGAAAAGAAGACCTCGCTTATCTGCTCCGCAGACGTTACGTCGAAAGTTCGATGCAAAAAGGCCTTGCCAACGGCTCGTTCGTGGTCTTTTATCAGCCGACTTACAGCGCGGACGGACTGAAACTTTACGGCGCGGAAGCGCTCATCCGTCTTAACGATGAAAAGCTCGGAAGGCTTTATCCGGGCGAGTTCATCCCTATCGCGGAGTATAACGGAATGATCGGGGATATAGACGACTACGTTCTGTCGAGCGTTTGCAATTTCCTCAAGAGCGGAGTGCCGTCAGGGCTCGGAATAAACTGTATAAACGTGAACCTTTCGGTCCTCCAGTGCATAAAGCCCGGATTTGCGGATCATGTGACCGCCGTTGTCGAAGAGTCGGGGGTGGACAAATCTCAGATATGCTTTGAGATCACCGAGTCCGCCGATACGAGCGACTACGAGGTGGTGAGGACGGTCGTAAGTCAGCTCAAGCAAAACGGATTTCACATATACCTCGACGATTACGGAACGGGTTATTCGAACGTCCAGGCGATCTTCTCTATGGATTTCGACGTTATCAAGATAGACAAGTCGATCCTTTGGGAAGCGGAAAAGAGCGAGCTCGGAATGATAATCCTCGAGAACAACGTACGTATGCTCAAACAGATCGGCGTCGGTATCCTTGTCGAAGGCGTTGAAACCGAGGCGCAGGTCAAACTGCTCAAGTCTCTCGGAGTGGACTATATGCAGGGGTACTATTTCTCACGCCCCGTTCCCGAGCGTGAACTTATCAAAAAGCATTTGAAGTGAAATAAAACCGGCTGAAACAGAGCTTTCTGATTCAGCCGGTTTTTTTACTTTTCGCATCTTTCGAGCGCAACCGATATTTCGGGAGTTCCGTATTCGGGGTTGAAGAGTTTTGAAACGTTCGCGCGGTACCATTCCTTTATCTCACCGTCGCTCATCTCGCACTTTTCGCCTTCCGTAATAACGGTTATCGTGACTTTTTGCTTTTCCATTTTTCAAACCTCTCATGATAATAACTTTCAAAAACAGTTTATCACAAAACACAGCGTTTTGTCAACGGTATAACGCGCGCGGTGTGACAGAAGAGAAATAGAATATAAAAATATTATAATATATTGACAATATATGACCGAATATTATATAATTAATAAAATAGGTGTATTGCGGCCTGATCTCAATAAAGCGGGTCGTTCGGAATATAGCTTTTTAAAGGGGAAGACGATGGATCTTATAATTTACGGGATGATATATCTCGGAAGTGCGCTGATGGTATATAACATATACGGATTTATTCGCTACGCGCTCTATATCAAGGGACGCGAGCGCACGGGCGGGAGCGATTCGATCCTTTATATCCCGATATTCCTTCTTGTGATGTTTTTGCTCGGATATATCGCGGTAGGTATTTTTGTCGAACCGAATATCATAGTTTCAGCCATACTGTTCGGAGGAAGCGTTTTCGTTTTCATAATGTATATCCTTCTCAAACGAATCACGAACAGGATCGTGGAAAACGAGAGAAATGAAGCGAAACTGATGGCGGAACAGGAGAGCAGCCGTGTTAAGAACGAATTTCTCTCCGTTGTCAGCCACGAGATGAGAACTCCGATGAACGTGATAATAGGGCTCGACTCGATCGCGCTCAAAGACCGGGACGTGCCGGATACGACGAGATCTTATCTTGAAAAGATAGGATCCAGCGCAAAGCACCTGCTCGGAATGATCAACAACATTCTCGACATGAACAGCATAGAAGCGGGCGAGCTTTCCGCAAAATGCGCTCCGTTCTCGCTCGGTGAAGCGATCGAGCAGGTCAGCGCGATCATCAACACTCTGTGCGATGAAAAGGGTCTTGAGTATACTCTTGATATGGAGGACGGCATCGACGGCGCGTACAAGGGCGACGAGATGATGCTGAAACAGGTGCTCATCGCGATCCTCGACAACGCGGTAAAATATACCGACGCGCCGGGAAAAGTTTCGCTCAGCATCACCGACGCGTGGATGGACGAGGAGAGAGCTGTCAAATTCGAGATAAACGATACCGGCGTCGGAATAGACAAGGATTTCCTTCCCAAAATATTTGATGCGTTCACAAAAGAAGACAACAGTTCGACGACCATTCACGGCGGTAGCGGTATAGGTCTTGCGCTGACAAAGAAGATGGTCGCTCTTATGGAAGGTACGATAGAGGTCGAGAGCAAAAAAGGGACCGAAACGAAATTTACCGTCACGCTTCCTCTTTCGCTCTACGGCGGAGGCACGATGCTCGACGCATCCGGCGTATCTCTCGAAGGACGCCGTGTGCTCATAGTCGAGGACGTACCCGAAAACGCGGAGATCGCCGCGGACCTTCTCGAGCTTGAAGGGGTAGTGAGCGAACACGCCGAGAACGGAAAGGTCGGCGTTGAAATGTTTGAGTCATCCCCCGAAGGATATTACGACGCGATACTTATGGACCTTCGTATGCCCGTCATGGACGGACTTACGGCGACGAGGGCGATCAGAGCGCTCGTAAGACCGGACGCCGAGTCGATCCCGATAATAGCTCTTACCGCAAACGCGTTTGACAGCGACATAGCACAGACTTTCGAGGCGGGTATGAACGCGCATCTTGCGAAGCCCGCGGACGCGGATATGCTTTATTCGACTCTCAGAGAATGTATTGAAAACGCGTGATCTGCGAAAGGAGAACCATATGATAAGATCCAAACAGATCTTCAGAAAAAGGCTCGTGCTCGTCGTTGACGATCAGGAGACGAACCGCGACGCGCTCGGCATCACTCTCGAAGAAGAATACGAAGTTATATACGCCTGCGACGGACGCGAGGCGCTTGAGAAGATCAAGAGCAATATCGAAGACTTGTCGATAATACTTCTCGACCTCATAATGCCTGTTATGAACGGCTTTGAAGTGCTCGAAGCCATGAACGCGGACGAGGCAATGCACTCGATCCCCGTCATCGTTCTTACGGCGGAAAAGAACGCGGAGCTGAAAGCTCTGCAGATGGGAGCCGCGGACTTTATCACAAAGCCTTTCGACATGCATGAGGTCATCCTTGCCCGTGTTGAGCGCATAATCGAACTCTCCGAAGGCAGACACCTCATATCCGCGGCGGAGCGCGATTCCCTTACCGGCCTTTACAGCCGCAACTTCTTCTTTGAATACGCAAACCGCCTCTTTATGTATCACAGTGAGATGTGTCTTGATTCCATAGTCCTCGATATCGAGCAGTTCCACTCGCTCAACGCGCTCTCCGGCAGAGAGTTCGGAGACGAGGTGTTGAAAAATATAGGAGACGAGATCCGCGCGTTCCTTTCGCAGACGGAGGGTATCGCGGGACGGCTCGAGGCGGATACTTTCGAGATATACTGCGTCCACCGCGACGATTATGCCGAAGTTCTCGGGCGTTTTCAGGACAGAGTAAACGCTCTGTCGTCAAACGTCAGAATACGTCTTCGCATGGGCGTCATGCCGTGGCATGAAGGAGTTGATCCCGTCGTATCGTTCGACTGCGCGAGAGCTGACTGCAACGCGATAAGAGGAGATTTCAAGCGCTCGCTTATGATATACGACGGCAAGATGAGAGAGCGCGAGCTTCTCAATCAGCGGCTTCTCAACGATCTGCGTTCCTCGATAGACGCAAGACAGTTCGTCGTGTACTATCAGCCCAAATACAATATCAAATGCGATCCGCCGAAGCTCTCGAGCGCGGAAGCGCTCATAAGGTGGGATCATCCCGAACTCGGAATGATATCGCCCGGCAGCTTCATTCCTCTGTTCGAAGGTAACGGTCTTATCAGTATCATTGATGATTTCGTATGGAACGAGGCGTCGCGTCAGATCGCGCAGTGGAAAGAGAAGTACGGTATCACACTTCCCGTATCGGTAAATCTGTCACGCGCGGACGTATACGATCCGGAGCTTGTCGAGAAACTGAAGAAGATCGTGCAGAATAACGGATTTGAATTCTCCGATCTGAAACTCGAAGTCACGGAATCCGCGTCGACCGACAACGCGAACCAGCTTCTTGACGTTATATGGACCCTTCGCAACATCGGCTTCGACATTGAAATGGACGATTTCGGATCGGGTTATTCGTCGCTGAATATGCTCTCGACAATGCCCGTTGACGTTCTTAAAGTTGATATGAAATTCATACGCAATCTGGAAACGAGCGAGACGGACCGCAGGCTCGTCAAGCTGATAATAGATATTGCAAAATATCTTAAAGTCATGGTAGTCGCGGAGGGCGTCGAAACGGAAGGTCAGCTCGAGATCCTCAAAAAAGACGGGTGCGACCTCGTCCAGGGCTACTACTTCTCAAAACCCCTGCCCCCTGCGGAATTTGAAAAGCTCATTGAACGCGAGATCGCGTTGGAAAGGATATAATCATGACACTTAGAGAACTCTATGAAACGATAGGCGGAAACTACGATCAGGCAATAGGCGTTTTGCGCGTTGAAAAACTGATCGACAAGCATATCAGAAAATTTCCCGACGGCGGAGTCGTCGACGCGCTTATCGCCGCGGGAGAGATGATGGACCCGTCGGCGCTCTTTGAGAGCGCTCACGCAATGAAGGGCGTATGCTCGAACCTGGGACTTGCCTCTCTTGCCGAAGGAGCGTCCGAAATTTCTGAGGAATTCCGCCCCGGAAACGCGCGTAAAATGACTGATGATGAAGTAAGACAAAAGATCGATGAGATAAAAGTAAAATATGAAAAGACCGCGGAAGGGATCCGCAAGTACGAAGAAGAACTGCAATAAGCGACCGGAAAGGATGACCGCCAATGAACAATAAAGTCACGGAAACGGGACGCCGTCCTTATCTCTCCTCTCTCGGAGCGTGGGCGCTTGCCTTCGGATGCAGCGTCGGATGGGGCGCTTTCGTAATGCCGGGAGGCACTTTCCTTCCGATAGCGGGACCTCTCGGGACGGCGCTCGGTATGGCGCTCGGCGCGGCGATAATGCTGGTGATCGCCGCAAACTATCATTTTCTTATGAACCGTTATCCCGCGGACGGGGGCGGCGCGTACACGTTCACAAAACTGTGCTTCGGTTACGACCACGGTTTTTTGTCCGCGTGGTTCCTTATACTGACTTACGTTGCGATAATCTGGGCTAACGCGACGGCGCTCCCGCTCATCGCGCGCACACTTCTCGGCGGAGTGTTCCAGTTCGGATTCCATTACGAGATCGCGGGATTCCACATCTATTTCGGCGAGATACTGCTCGTCATCGCGGCG